>DAOTTT010000269.1:0-6598 GCA_034437635.1 Anaerolineae bacterium
AGCCTAATAACTCAACTGGATTACTGATTGAATAACCGCTGGTAATCACTTTTAAATTAGGTACCCCTGAGTTCTGCACACATTGTTTCCAGTTTTGATCGCTCACACGAAAAGCCTTCGCATCATCGCCTTCAGTTACACGAGACAGGCTGATGTCTGTCAACAGGGTGCTTAACCCCATCATATTATCCAGGTTGAATACTTCGTGTAATTTGGGTTTACGCAGGTCTCCGTCAATCAGCAAAACACGCATATCAGCTAAGGCGTGCGAAATCGCTAAGTTTGCGGCGGTAAGGGTTTTCCCTTCGCTAGGTAACGCACTTGTAATGATGTAGGTGCGTTGTGCATCTTCTGGCGACTTGAACATGATATTGGTGCGTAATGTGCGATATTGTTCTTGCACTGGAGAAAAGAGCGATTCGGTGATTAGATTTTTACTATACGTGTCACTACGCTTGTTGCCTTGCCGTGCAATAACGCCGAGAACGGGCAGTTTGAGATAGTTAGCCACCTCTGCTGCGGAACGGAAAGAATCGTTGAGATATTCCAATACAAGAATAACGCCCATCGACAACGCCGCACCGGTTAATATACCGAGAATAGCATTTTGTATGGGGCTAGTGCCTATACTCTGAGGGGATACACGGGCTGTCTCTACAATCTCAATCGCGTTGGTTTGTTGTGTATAAGATGCTATAGTGTTGACAAAGCTGGCAATGTTTGTCGCTCGATCATTGATGAGCTGATACAGGGCATTACGTTGTGCGATGAGCCGTTCGATGGTATCGGCCTCTTCCGCGTCTTCGATTGCCTCATCAACTTCGCGCAGTTCCAAGCGAAGATCTTCGACTTCACGCCGTAGTTCTTCAACCTGTGTCGTTGCAATATCAACTTGTGCTTGTTGCTCAGGTGTTAGGTTCGTAGGGCTGAGCAAAATCAACTGTGTTGCAATCTCATTGGCAATTTCTGCTGCCAACACAGGGTCATCATAGATTGTTTCAATAACGATTAACGACGTATCTGGAATGATGCGCGTGCGGACGCTACCCAAAAGAGCATCTGCGCTGATGGGCAGATTGAGTGAATTTATAGTAGCTTCCATAACTTCAAAAGTGCGTACAAGTTGGGCATAAGTTGACGCAAGATCTTGGCCTAAGCTTACCTCGCCTGTCTGTGGGTTAGGCGAAGAGATAAAAGTCCCAATTGAAATCTTGACTTCTGCGCGATAGCTAGGGTCACTACGGCTACCGACAATATACATCACGCTACCGCCAATGAAAGCCGATATAAAGATAAGCCACACCCAACGGCGAAATAGTCGATAGTACTCTAATAATTCCATAGGTGGTGTTCAGACCTTTTTAATACAGCAAATCGGCCTTAAGCATACACTTAAGGCCGATTGGAATAAAGAGCTTACTTTATGATTGGCAAACTTCTAATACGTCGCTGATGGTGTCAGTCTCGCATAAACTCTCTACCAAGTTCGCGTCAAATTCACTGTCATAGGTGATGTCACAATCTTGATCTTGGGTATCCGTGCCACAAACTGGAACATCAATCGGCTGATTGAGCAACGTTTCTGGCAAGTTTTGTAAGCTCTGTATGTTGTTGACCTCGGTAACCGTCAGTTCTTCTGGTTCTTCCCAAGTTGCGTCTTCTTCTACCTGATAATCGTTGGCAACGCCGTCTGCACCTAGGTTAAACAGGCTGTCGGCTTGTCGGATGCGGGTCGTGTAGCCAGCAGGGATAGTGAATTCTTCCGGTTGGCCTGTGTTAAACGTGGCTGCTCCGCTGACAATGTCTGCACGCATGAAGTCATCGCCTTCGTCAAAGCGCATGACGACAGCACCGTTGATGATTATAGTGCTACCGTTGGCTTGGAATGTGGCCGTTACGCCTTCCGGTGATTGCAGCAATAGGAGGCTGGCGGCAATGGGGTTACATTCCGGTATGCTACCACCATCCGGACGGAAGTAGAATATCTGCATCGGTGTAGCGTCCTCTACATCGTCAATGATGGGTAAGGTGCTAAGCGCGTCCGGCTCTTCCGTCTCGATATTTTCTGTCTGTACCCAAGCTGCGGTGCGTTGCCCAAGATTGGTTTCGTAATCGTAGTAAACACGCACCCAGTTGCTATCTTCAGTGATAACATCAGCTAAGAGAAGGTCACCTTCTGTCACGGAACCGACGATTTGTTGCTCGCCAAAGCTATCTGGCTGATCGAATAAATCGGCTGCTGTAACAACGTTAATGGCGACAGCCTCTTCGGGTAATTTGAGGGCTTCGGCTTCGGTAATGCCATTTTCTACACGCACTTCCCCGATGATGACGTAGCGTAAACCCAGTGTCTCGCTAAATCCAAGGGCCAGATCAGCATGGCTATTGGCTGCGCCAACGCCAAGAATGGCTTCTTGTAGGTTGTATCCTTCAGCATCGAGTGCGATGACCGTTTGTAGTTCGGCGCGGTCACCCGGTGTTTGGAAGAATGGTGTAGGATTGCTGATGACGCGCTCAAAACCGTAGCATGTCTCATTGCGTTCAAGATCCTCGCAAAGTAGACCTGCCTCCTCTTTGGATAGGCCAATAAGCACCGGGCAGGTGCCAGGCACCTGTACAAACTCTGCATCACGGCTGACACCGATGCATTCTTCTGCACTCAACTCGCCGCTTTCGCATAAGATGTTGATCGCCGTTATCGCTGTCTCTTCGGTAATTTGGAATTCGCATACAGGACCGCCGATGCCTGAAGCGCAGGTTACGATTGTACGTTGGTTAAACTCTGGGATTTGCAGGAGATTGATGCTAGTTGCTAAAGCAATATCGGCGACTAGCGCAGTGTTAGACTGACAATCCCCATTCTCGCATTCAGTATCTGATTGTGCGTGTACTGAAATGCCAACAGTCAATATGAGTGCAAAGATGAAAAAGCTGATAAATTTTGTTCGCATGGTTTTTCCTACTACCCCTCTGTGCTGACGATTGGTATTGATGATTTCTTTACTATGGTAAATCATAGCATAATTTTATTTTTGGAGACATCATCATTTTACTGTTAATTATACATTGTAGTTTATAGCATATTTAGAATGATTGTAACGTTTATGCGACTTAATTAAATTTAGGTTAAGGTCTGGGATATGGCATGATTGAATTAACATCTCTAGGTAGTATATTTGCGTGGGCGTTTTTCTCATTCTGGTCAGCGATCCCGGCGGGAATTGCGCTCAAGGTTACACCTATTATCGTGACGGGTGTTGTAACGTTGAGCTACATGGCGAGTGTTTTGGTTGTCGTCATTGTAGGGGCACCCATACGCGAACGTATTCTACAGCGTATTAATGATGATGCAGAGCCTAAGCGGATGGTGGTTATGGTACAAAAAGCCTGGCAGCGTTTTGGTTTAATTGGCTTGTCTTTACTGGCACCGATGACCGTTGGTGGTCAAATTGGTGCGGTGATTGGCTTATCTTTTGGCGAAAAATCGACACGTTTGGTGATTGCCATGACATTAGGGGCGGCGGTCTGGGCTATTGTTATCACGCTGGCCGTCGTAGCAGGGGTGATGACGGCCAGCCAATTATAAATTGTGGTTACAATATCTTGACTCTACTGAAAGAAGGTCATTTTGCCGAAAATTTGACCCGGCTTTACACCACCTTGAACCTCTATGAACCACGTTTTTCAGGTCATATTGAGTTCTTTCAGCGGAGTCATATCTTCTGCGCGATATTATGGGCAGAAGTCGCGCCGCTCTCTTGCAGTGGAATGCCATAAGTGGCATACGCCCTACAGAACCAAACCCGGCGGTCGGCTTCAGCGTGTAGGGCTTCTAGCTGCGCTAAAGCCTTTTGTGATTGTCGATTAACCATGGGGCGCTCAAAGTGCGACTCTTGGTTAATGGCTTCTGACACAGGGGGGATGTTAACTACGTCTTATGTGTATACTCTGGTAATCTCATGCAGATCTTTTACATTATAAGTATATTTTATCTATCAATAAGGGTCATCACGTATGGCAACACAACGAATTGAAGTACCCGTTGTCGGCATGACATGCTCCGCATGTGTGCGCAACGTGGAACGCGCACTTAAAAAAACGGATGGTGTTGACGAAGCAACGGTCAACTTTGCGACAGAACGCGCCAGCATCAATTTTGATCCTGCACAAACGACTTTAGACGGCCTCGTCAGCCGTATTCAAAAATCCGGGTATGATGTCGCAACAGCCAAGGTCGAACTCCCCATCACGGGGATGACTTGCGCCGCCTGTGAACGCAACGTCAACCGGGCGCTCAAAAAGCCGTCGGGCGTGCTGGATGTCAGCGTTAACCTCGCGACAGAACGCGCCGTCGTTACCTATTTACCGGGGACGACCACGCGCCGCGACCTGATAGCTGCGGTGGAACGTGCCGGGTACGGCGTGATTGATACAACAGACGACACGCCAGATGATGCCGAACAAGCCGCCCGCGAAGCAGAAATCCAACATCAGCGGCGATTGGTCATTATCGGCGCGATCTTTTCAATTCCGCTCGTCATCCTGGGGATGACACGCCACTTTATGCATAGTGTCCCATTCCTTATGGAGACGTTCCCCTGGCTCGCGGAGGATTACTGGCTATTTATCTTTGCAGCATTAGCCACACCCGTTCAGGTAATTGTCGGCAAGCAATACATCGTCGGCGCATATAAATCGCTGCGCAACGGCACCGCGAACATGGACGTTCTGGTTGCTATGGGCACACTCGCCGCTTACGGCTATGGGGTGATCGTGCTGGCAGGCATTATCTTTGATTTCTCTGATGTCGTCGGCAAAGATGATTACTTTGAGTCCGCAGCGGTTATTTTGACGCTTATCACACTCGGCAAATTGCTAGAAGCACGGGCTAAAGGACGCACAAGCGAAGCCATCAAAAAGCTGATGGGCTTAACGCCCAAAACAGCGACTGTCATCCGTGATGGTGAGGAGATCGACATCGCTATCGATCATCTCAACCTCGGTGATATGATCTTAGTGCGGCCAGGCGAGCGCGTGCCGGTTGATGCCCTCATCACAGAGGGACGCTCCGCGCTGGACGAGTCCATGCTCACCGGGGAAAGTATGCCCGTCAATAAGTCTGTTGATGATGAGATCATCGGCGGGACAATCAATAAACAGGGACGCTTAGTGGCAGAAGCAACGCATGTCGGCGCGGAAACCGCCCTCGCGCAGATCATCCGTTTGGTACAAGAAGCACAAGGCTCCAAAGCGCCTATTCAGCGCGTTGCCGACCAAGTTTCTGGCGTTTTCGTGCCAATCGTCATTGTGCTGGCGCTGTTAACACTGGTGGGGTGGCTTGTCATCGGTCAAGTGGCGTTTACAACAGCCATTTTGAATACAATTGCCGTATTGGTTATTGCGTGCCCGTGTGCGCTTGGCTTGGCAACCCCGACTGCCGTTATGGTTGGCACGGGACGCGGTGCAGAAATGGGCGTATTGTTCAAAAACAGCGAGTCGCTGGAAAATGCCCACCGTCTACAAACGATTACCTTGGATAAAACCGGCACCATCACACGCGGTGAGCCTACCGTCACGGATGTTATCACTGCTGATGGCTTTGATGAAGCCAATGTCTTGCGCATGGCAGCCAGCGCAGAACGCGGCAGCGAGCATCCATTAGGGCAAGCGATCGTCCAAGCTGCGAAGTCGCGCAACCTCTCTTTGGCACAACCGGAAAATTTTGAAGCACAATCCGGGCGCGGCATCCATGCCCATGTAGACGGTCAAGCGGTCGTCGTAGGCAGCCCACGTCATATGAACGAAGAAGGCATCGCGACAGACGTGCTCAACGCCGACATCAAACGCATCCAAGAATCAGCCCGCACCGCCGTTCTCATCACTATAGAAGGCCGATTGGCTGGTGCCATCGGCATTGCGGATACCGTCAAAGCGGGTTCTAAAGAAGCGATTGCACACCTTAAATCACTCGGCTTAGAAGTCGTCATGATAACCGGGGATAACCAGCAAACAGCCGATGCTATTGCGCAAGAAGTCGGCATTGATCGCGTCTTTGCGGAAGTCTTGCCGGAAGATAAGGTCGCGGCAGTCAAGCAATTACAAGCGGAAAATAAGCGCGTGGCGATGGTGGGCGATGGCGTAAATGATGCGCCAGCATTGGCACAAGCCAACGTTGGCATAGCGATCGGCACGGGCACTGACATCGCTATGGAAGCCTCCGATGTGACACTCATCAGCGGGGATCTGCGCGGGGTTGGGCGTGCCATCCAGTTGAGTAAAGCTACACTCCGCACCATCTACCAGAATTTGTTCTGGGCGTTTATCTATAACATCATCCTGATCCCTGTGGCGATGATGGGCTTGCTCATCCCGATGTTTGCGGCAGGCGCTATGGCGTTTAGCTCGTTCTTCGTCGTGAGTAATTCTCTGAAACTGAGACGTTCATCGTTACCGCTTGCTCAGGATGACGCTCCAGATATTGCTCAATCGTCTCGTGTTGCTTCATCGGTATCTGCGGCTTAGTCACTTTGAAGTCCTTCCCTCGGAGCTGGGTGATCTTCTTGCGAATCTTGGCCCAGCTTCGATGTGGTAATGCGGC
>DAOTTT010000270.1:0-5083 GCA_034437635.1 Anaerolineae bacterium
AGTCACCCCGAAGTGCCTATATATTCGCCCGTAACGGAGCCACGTTTTAGTGGCTAAGGCTGGTCAACATGGGCTTTTACAAGCCACCCGATTTATCGGGTGGTCGTTGACCAGGCAATCTCTCTTGGTAATTGATGACTGTGATAATCATACCGCGTGGGTTCGGCTGTTTGCAAACCTTCGGTTGTTGATGCGCACATAATAGACGATAATTCCAAGAAGAAACCGAACGCCCTAGGTAATCGTTACTGATGAAACTGATAATTCAAATCCCCTGCTTGAACGAAGAACACACCCTGCCGCAAACCCTGGCGCAACTCCCGCGCAGTCTACCTGGTATTGATATCATCGAGTGGCTGATTATTGATGACGGCAGTACCGATCGCACGGTGCAGGTTGCCCGTGAACAGGGGGTACAACATATCGTTCACCATCCGGTGAACAAAGGCTTGGCGGTGGCCTTCCAAAGTGGCTTAAACGCTGGCCTCCAGCTTGGCGCGGATATTATCGTCAATACCGATGCTGATAACCAGTACCCAGGGCGTTATATCGCGGACTTGGTGAAGCCCATTCTTGCAGGTCAGGCGGATATTGTCATTGCGGATCGTCAGACCGACACCATCCAACATTTTTCGCCCGTTAAAAAGCGGCTGCAAAAGTTTGGGAGTGCGGTTGTGCGCTCGGTTTCGCAAACGGACGTGCCTGATGCGCCCAGTGGCTTTCGTGCGTGGTCGCGGGAGGCGGCTTTGCGCATTAACGTGATTACTGGATATACGTACACGCTAGAGACCATCATCCAAGCCGGGCATAAAAATCTAACGATCGTCAACGTGCCCGTGCAGACTAACGCCAAAACCCGTGAGTCGCGGCTTATCAGCAGTATTCCGCAGTATGTCATGCGCTCGGCGACGACGATTTTACGTTTATACATGCTGTATCGCCCGTTGCGCACGTTTACGTTGCTATCACTGCCATTTCTATTCACAGGGATCGGTTTATGGCTGCGTTTCTTGTTCTTGTTGATTATTGACGAAGCCGGGCGTGGCACGAACGTTCAATCAGTGATTGTCGGTGCTGCGGCGCTGATTATTGGCTTTATTATTTTCCTCATCGGTCTCATTGGCGATTTGATCGCCATTAACCGCCGCCTACAGGAAGAGACGCTCTATTATGTCAAGCGGTCGGTCTTATTGGCCGACGACAAGCCGATTGACTCCACTATTGAATCAGTGCTGGACGCTGAGGTTAAGCGTCAGCGCGTTGATACTGAGCGCGATAACCTGTAAATCCGCTGTATCAAAGCGTGCTTGATGGATGTCGTCCAAAGCGGCCAATAAAACCCTGGGCAAATCAGCAGCATAGGGCGGGATGTCGTCATATGTGATCTGCATCAGGCCGTTTTGCGTCGTGATCTGCAATAGTAGAGTGTGCGTTGTGCCGTCGGGCGCTCTGACGGTGACCCATGCGCCACCGGGCCGCAGGTCAATTAGGATAAAGTCAATGTTGGTTGGCGCGATGTTGGCTAACAATGCTACTTGCAGTTCTTGCTCGCTAATAGCGGATGGCATCCGCACAGTGACCCGCTCAACTGCCGCCCATGCTAATGTTTGACTTCGAAAAATGACGCTATTACCTGCTCGCTTCTGCGCGATAAGGTCGCGAATTTCCGCTTGGGTGGCGCTGTTAAATTCCATGATGAGATGGTCGTCGCCATCGCCACCGTTGATCGTCGTCGTCGTGATCCATTCGCGTAGAATGAACGTATCATCGCCCGCACCACCAAAGATGCCGCTGTTGGCGCTGCCATTGACGATAAGCGTATCATCGCCATCGCCGCCATACATGCCGTTGATGCTCACCCCGGCGTTGAGTGTCATCACATCCGCGCCGCCTGCACCTTCAAAATTGGCATCATTCCCGGTGTTGGGTAAATTCTCCGCACAGATGATCGTATTGTCGGCAGCGTTGCCGTCCAAGCAGGCGATACCGGGGAGTGTCTGCGCTTCTACTGCGCCGATGTCGCAACCGTTTGCGACGTTGTTAAATGGTGGCAAATCCACGACCCGCGCTTGCCCGCGTTGATCGACGCTGACCCCGGTGCAACTGCCCGCATCCAATATGAGGCTGTCATTGCGGGGGTGCATTGTGGCCGTAGGGCCGCCGTTATCGGCCAAAGGGTGCAGGTTTGCTGGTGCGTTAACGATGTCTGTGGGGTGCGGTGTGCTGGCAAACTGCGACCCGAACGGATCACCGATCATGTTATACCCGGCGTTGTCCACTGTGCTCCCGGCAACGTTGGGCTGTGTGCCGCTATTTTCTGAAACGATGTTATGATGAAAGAGGCCGCGCTCCGGCGTGTTGAGGTACAAGCCGCCGCCGTTGCCCGTCGCTTGATTGCTGACGATGGTGCTATGAGTGATTGCCGTTGTCTGATAGATGGCGATCGCGCCGCCGTTTTGAGCGGTGTTTGCGGTCAATGTGGTGAGCGTGACGCTGGATGTATCATCAAGGTAGAGCGCGCCGCCGTCTGCGGTGGCGGTATTGTCGTTCAACGTGCTGCGGCTAATCTGAGTTTGTGCGCCTTGGGTTGCACTGTTCGAGCGCCAAGAGGCGATCGCGCCGCCATTAGTGCCTGTATTGTTGGTCAACGTCGATGTGTTTACGGTGATGATATGCCCGTCGTTGGCAATCGCCCCGCCAAAATCCCCGGCAGTGTTGCCACTGAACACGGTTTCGTCAATGGTGACCTGCCCGGTATTGGCAACAGAATACAATGCGCCGCCGTGATCGTTGGCGCTGTTATCACGCAGGCTGGCACCGGTCATGTTGATGGTGCCGTTGTTTTTGATCGCACCGCCGTTACTCTGGGCGCTGTTATCGTGATAATCGCCGCCGTTGATGTTCAAAGATTGGCGGTTATCCACACATGCGCCGCTTTGGGTGTGGTTCGCCGTGCATGTGACCGCGTTGAGGGTGAGTGTGGCATAATTTTCTATGGCGCTACGCAGGGTGTAGCCGGTAAACGTCGTCGCGGTGATGGTCGTCGTCCCTTGGTTTTGCACACCATAGCCGGGGGTGGTCGCTTGGCCGTCAAATAGGCTTTGCGATATAGTGACATTTGCGTTAACGTCGATGCTGATACCACGCGGCGCAAACGTGAGGCCGTCAATGTTCACCTGGGCGTTTGGCGCGATGCTCAAGGCGTTTAATACGAGCGTGCTCGTATTAATTGTGGTGTTATCCCCGATGAGTGTCAGCCTGTTGCCGTTATCCGCTTGGATTGTGGCCGTTGTTGGCAAGGTGTAAGTGCAATTCGCAGCGAGTTGCAAGGTATCTACTTGGTTGTTGCTGTTGGCCGTCGTTAAGGCGTTGTTTAAAGCGGTTGCATCGCAAGGGATAGCGGTTGTGGCTTGGGGCGAATAGAGCAGAAAAACGAAGATAAGTAGGTATAGCATCACGGAAACCTTGGTTTTTTATAGCGTGTTATCGTGATTATACATATGAAGTGATTGTTTGCACAAAAGAAAAAGCCGATTGCTTAGCAATCGACTGTGAGAGCGTACCTGACAAGACACAATCCGAACATCCCCCACAATATAAAACCGCATTTTTTCTCCAGCAACTGATATTTCCTCAGAGCGCAATCCTTGCGCGTCTCTCGAACAAACGCTGATTTGGCTTTTCGGTGAAATGAGGGAGACACACTCCTCTCCCAGCCCACCTTGAAGCGCCGTCGCGGAGGCAAACGGCACTCCCGCCCAACAGCATATCACGGGTTGGTAGTTCCTTGTTTTCGCAAGCGGTTTTGTTCAATTAACTTTAGTTTGCGGAGGAAATATCTAGCATGACTCGTTCAATCGTACTGACAAACCACAAGGGCGGCGTGGGGAAATCCACGTCCGCAACGAACATCGCGCTGGGGCTGGTGCATGTCTTGCGCCACCTCAAAGCGAATAACTCTCGGGTGCTACTGATCGACACGGAT
This sequence comes from Anaerolineae bacterium, assembly GCA_034437635.1. GTDB lineage: Bacteria > Chloroflexota > Anaerolineae > Aggregatilineales > Phototrophicaceae > J038. Next base: position 3,986 of record DAOTTT010000270.1, read on the forward strand.
AGTCAGGGGCACGCCTCGCTGGTCACCACTGGACGCAACGACTTCGGTACCGACAACAGCCTTTACACCGTGCTGATGGCTGATCGACGTGAGGCTCCCAATGTGCTGGCGGAATGTATCGTGCAGAGCCAATGGGATACCGATCTACATGTTCTGCCTGCCTCCCCCCTACTGGAAGGTGCAGAGCGTGAGCTAACAGGTACAGCAGGCGCACCTTATCGGATTGCAGACCCCCTTTCAAAGATCGCACCCCACTATGCCGCTATCGTGATCGACACTCGCCCGTCTTTCTCACTCATGACGGAAATGGGCTTGCTCGCCGCAACGGATGCCATCGTGCCGGTTGAGCCGCGCTATCTGGAGACGGTCGGTCTGCTGAGTGTCATCAACAAGATCAACGACATTCGTGAAGGATGGCGGCATCCCAACCTGCGCGTGAGTGGCATCCTCGTCACCAAGATGGACAGCCGCATCAAGGGGCATAACCAACTACTGAATGAACTCCAATCACATAGTGTTCTAGGGCAGCTCCTTTGCGGTGTGATTCCCCAGAATGAAGCCGTATCCTATTCGCACCATAATCACCTGAGCATCTTCAACTACGATCCGAAGGCAGCAGCAAGCAATGCCTATGCCGAACTGGTCAGCAATCTTGTGCGTCAAATGGCACGTCGGAAGGCGGTGTAGGCATGGTACGCAATAAACGCGCAATTAACACCAGTTTATTGGATAGCGTCACCGCTGATATGCTCGGTGGTGATGACATGGACTTCTTCCAAGATGACAGCCTGAGAGTTGAACGTATCTTGCTGGAACTTGTGCGACCTGATCCATTGCAACCACGACGAGTTTTGCCGGATCGCATTTATCAGGCGTTTCACGGTGATCGGATGACACCCACTCAGGCTTTACGTGAGTTAATACAGACTGCCCAACTTGCCGCACGTCAACAGGGACGACCCTTCAATAATGTAATGGATTTGTTGGGCAATCCTGATGATGAAAGCGACCAAGATTTGGCATCCCTATCACCTGAAGAACAGCTTGTACATGATCTGGTCAATCTAGCGATCACCATTCGCGATGATGGGCAAGTCA
>DAOTTT010000271.1:0-8466 GCA_034437635.1 Anaerolineae bacterium
GGCGTTCTGCGCCAATATCAACAAATGCGCCGAACTTTTCCAGGCGGATAACGGTACCTGGGTAAGTTTCGCCTTGCTTGATGCTCTCCCAGGGGAGTTCCGGCGGCTTAACTGTCGTCAATGCGACGCGCCCTGCGTCTTTATCAATCTTCAGGACGAACATATCGGACTCATCGCCGACGGTCAGTTCGTCCTCAATGTTGCGGATCTGGTTTTTACCCAGTTGGGAAACATGCAGCAAGGCATCCCGCCCGATCCCAATATCAACAAAAGCACCATAAAGCTCAAGGCGTTTAATTGTACCTTTGACAGCCATCCCTGGCTTAAGTTCTTCCAATGTACTGGGGGCAGTTATATCTTCACTCATATGCCCGGCTCCTTTTCTTTACACGTGTACAGTCTTAGTCTTCACCACCTGGGGTGATTGTTACACTTGGGGTTACATCATAATCTTCGTCAATATAATTGACGAACGTATCAAAGCCACTCCACTCATACAAGTTGCTCGTCACAAGCAGCAATTCCATTAGATCTGGGGTGGTATAGGCAAAGCCGACAACCTCGCTCATCTCGCTGATTTCGCCGTCTTCGCCAGCAACGAAGACATAGATCAGCATCGGCACGTCAGGGTAGTAAACGCTCATGAGCGCTTGGTCGGAAGTGACGGTTTCCCCAATGAGGTAACTGGGTTCGCCATATTTTTCGATCACTTCTGCGAGTTCAATGTCAGGTGTGGTCTGTGCGACGAGAAGTTCAACTGTTTCGCCATCTTCGGAGAACATCTGGCAGCAGTTTGCACCGTCTGTTTGTGCCCAGGTTGCGCCAATCTGGCCGGTGTCGTCGTTGGTGCGGGTGTCGAGGTCAGAGAGATTTTCATCATTCTCGATGATTTCGAGCGCATCATTCCAGGATGTCTCGCCCGGTGTGATGCCACGCCAGCATGGAGCCGCGCAGGGTTGATCGCTGATGAGGCTTGTGTCATCAAGCAATTCATCGCTCAATATTTGCGGTTCCGGTGCACAGGCCGCCGCGAGGAACACTGTCATCATTGCAACCAGAATCAGTCGAATTTTCATTCGTGCACACTTTCGTCATGTTGGATAGTCAAAATAAAAAGGGGGAGAAAACAATAGAATGCGATTTATCCCCTACTGTAAATTGCGACTGGTAGTATATCTTATTCGCGGGGATGTTTCCAGACCAAACGATGAAAAATAAGAGGGTTGGCCTGTATTGGCTCGTGCCAACCCCCTTATTATTTAACCCCCATCGGCTTCCGATGTGCTTTGTATGTTCAAACTTAGGTTATATGGGCCACTTGTCCCGCCATATATCCCGCCATAGTGTGTGGCGATGATCGTATAAGTGCCGTCTTGGGTCAATGTGATGTTGCTGATGACGGAGTCTATTGTATCGCCAAAGTCATCGTTGCTGGCAATCTCTATACCATTTGGGCTGATGAGGAACAACAGCGGGTCGAGTGTGCGCGATGTCGCGTTCATGCGAATGCTGACGACATCGTTGACAGACCCTTGGAATGTGAACAGGTCGAATTTGTTTTGGTTAGAAATGTTGCCGACTAAGTTTTCGTTCGGGCGGATCGTCACGGTGGATGCTTGTGCCTCTTCTGTTTGGAAGGGGATCGTCTCACTACCGCCGAGGATGCCGCCAGGGTAGAATTGCACGCTGCCATCAGGTGCAATCTCAAAGCTGGTGACGTAGTGTTCTCTAAAGCGGATCGGCACGGTGCGCGTCTCGACTTCGCCATTGACCACCTGGAACAATGTGAAGGTCACAGGTCGCGTGTCGTTACACTCGCTTTGATACCACACATCGACCTCATATGATCCCGGTGTTAAGAACCCTGTCGGCCAATAAGTATGGTAGACGGGCGTTCCGGTCGTGGTGGCGCAATTACGGTTTCCGGTCGCGGTGAGTTCACCGCCACTTGGGACGCGCAGCGCATCGTCATAAACGGGATTGCCGAAAGGATCGCGGACGAGCAATTGTAAGTCCGCGTTGGTGTTCCATGTAAGTGTCACTTCAACATCACCGCTAGGAAGGTTCAAGTTGGCGAGTGCCTGCGGTACGCTTGATGTGCTCAAGGTCAGGTCATAGATACCTTCAGTACCGCCGACATCCTTACCGTAACGGCTGGCAAAGACTGTGTATGTATCAGTTGTGGGCAGGCGTAAGCCTTCCACGCGGGAGTTTGTGTCATTGGCGACGAGAATATCATCGTTGGCACCGACAATCGTACCGACAGAATTGAGCACCAAGAGCAATGTGTCTAAGTTGCCCTCTGCGGCGGTCATACTGACGGTGACGTTTTGCCCGGCTTCGCCTTGGAACTTATATGTCTGGAAGTATTGATTATTGGTGATGACACCTTGTAGGGTCTGTTCATTGTTGATGGTCTGCGCCGGGTTATTCAGGATTTCGCCAATGGAGATCGGCAGCACGGTAGTGTCCGTGTAAGGTCCTTGTGCGCCGATGCTGGCTGTGCCATCATCTTGTACGGTAAAGCTGCTGATAAATACGGTCGCTTCGCCACCTGTCGGCGGTTGGATAGTACCCGTCAGTGGGGGTAAATCTGTGCCATTGACATTGATGTTAACAGTGAACGGCACCGGGTTGGGCGTTTCGCAGGCTTGCCGATGGTAAACCAAGATTTCATAGCTACCTGTGGGCAATGGTCCGCCCGACCATGTCGCGTTTTCGACATTGGGCGGTGTGTTGATGATCTCGCATAATCCGTTGACATCCGGGCCGAAACTGCCGCTGTTGGGTGTCTCGCGGGAGTCCCAGAAAAGCGTATTGCCCAGCGGGTCACGAATTTGTAAGTTGAGGTCGTCGTTGGTATTCCAGGTCAGACGGACATCAATACCGCCGTTCAAGATAATCTGAGACACTTGGAACGATGCTGGATCAACAACAGCGGGCGTAGGTTGTGGGGCTACTGTCGGTGGCGTGGTCGCTGTCGCTACGGGGGGGGCTACTGCTTCTGGCGTTTCTACTTCTACTTCTGGTTCCAGTGTTGTTTCTGGAACAACCGCGCCGATGATTTCCAGCGTTAATGTGAAGCTCCCGCTAGTTGTCGCGCCGATACCCGGTGTTGGGAATACGGTGACATAATGAGCGCCAGGCGTGACAACCGCCACATCGCTAATGATAGCGGTGTTGTTGTCCGGTGGCGTAGAGGCTGCTTGTGCCAGGGGGTTACCCAGGCTATCACTCAAAATGATGGTCAACCCCAATAGCGGGTCTTCGCTATTGGCAGTTAAGGCAACAGTATCGCCTTGGGTCGCGTTAAAAGTATAAATCTGGGCGGCATTGTTAGCATCCAGCACCCCGTTAACCGGTAAGCCAGGGGTTAAAGTGCGTTCACCCTGGGCGAATGTGACTGTTTGCACTAGGGCAAGCAGCAACAATGTCAGAGCTAGTCTAAAAGAAACGACACGCATCTTGGCAACTCCTCAATTGCGTAAAGTCATTAAAAGCAAGTTTAGCCGATAAAATCGTCCGGCGCTATGCACGCTAAACGACGATTGACCGACGTTAATCTTCTTCATCAACGGGCTGTGGTGTGGCGACGACGACTGGTTCCAGCTCGACAAAGCTGGTCAAGCCTTCGCGGACTTCCACAATTTCTGATATGCGCTGTCCGTTGTACTCAGCGACGACTACATAACGCCCAACGGGAATATCCCCCAAGACGAAGTTTTCGCGCCACTTGGGGTCAGCGTTCACCTGGTCAATAGTCCCGCTAAAGGTATAGGTTGACGTGGTGTAGACTTTGCCGTTAGCGGTACTGCGGGCGGTGATGAAAACATCATCGACAAATTCGTCGCGAAAGTCGATTAAGCGACCGGCGATTGTACCATGATTATAGTAGGGTACGATCCACAAACCGGGGTTGTAGGTGTCGCCATAGTTGAGTGGCGCTTCTTCTGCGGCGCGGACTTCAAAATGCAGGTGCGGACCACTGCTGCGGCCACTATTACCGCTCAAGGCGATGACTTGACCGCGTATGACCGTATCCCCTGTAGCGACCAATGGCTGGTCGAGGTGGGCATACAAGGTCCATAAGAGCATCCCTTCCCAGGCGATGTCATGCTCAATAATGACGACTGTCCCATAACTGGGCGAGCCAGGGTAGAGCGGTTCTTCTGGCGAAGATGCGAAAACAACAACGCCAGACTCTGATGCACGAATGGGTGTGCCCACAGGATTAGAGAAATCAATCCCATGATGCACCGTAGATATGCTCAATTGACGGGTGCCATTAGAGCCATAGGGGTAATAGAATAAGCCATAACCGTTTGCGTTTGAGTCTACAGGCCGCGCCAAGAAGTAATGGTCGCGTCCGAGTGGGTCGCGGCTTTGTGGGACAGGTAAGGGCGGCGGTTGCCATGTCGGGCTAGGCCGGGCGGAATTGTTGCCCGCTGCGACCTCGAACACGCCTGCGTCTTCATCCCCGACGGGGACGGTTGGTGTTGGCGGAATGGGTGTCGGTGTTGCGCCTACGCTGACTGGCTCTAAAGTGAATAACTCTGCTGGTGGGTTGATCTGCTCTGGGCGTAGTGTCGCCCCGGCTTGCCCAGCGGGGAGCGTAGGCGCTATGAACTGCTCATTGGGTACGCCAACCGTCGGTAGTGGTGTGCCGTCACTGCCGAAGTTTTGGCTAAGGATCTGTGCGAGCGTATCCGGGTTAGCGGTTGGTTCGGCTTGCGTCGGGATGACTGCCCGCAGTGCTTGGCTGTCATCCGCATTTTGATACAGCAAAAAGCCGAAACCGCCTAGCACCAACAGGACAATAAGTCCGGTGATAAAACTACTACGTCCCATCGTTGGTTTCCTCATTTTCCGCTGGCAGGGTGGATAACGGCGCGGGTGTCGGTGTCGGCACGAAGCCACCAAGCTGACTTTCCGCATAGATTTCACGCATGGCGGCGTACCAGCTTAGGCCATCGGTGTTTTGTAAGCGCCAATAGTTGCGCGTGTTGAAGTTCGTGCGCCAATCGCTGCCGGATGCACCACGCTCCCAGCCATAATCTGCTGCGAGTTGGGTAAGGTCAACGTAATAGCCGCGTGGCATCGTCGCTCGCAGGCGGCCACCTTGATTATAGGCTTCGATGTCGCCACTACCCGCAGCGGCAAAGTCCCAGGGGATGTTGCGCAGCGGTTCACCGAGTAAACCGTTTTGTGCTTCGTCTGCCACGCGCACAAAGACGCGCCAATAGGTGTTTAACCCATCACTTTCTTGTACAAGTTCATAATCTTGTGGGAAGCCGCCCTGATTACTGGTAAACGCGACGGCACGCCCCGCTTTATGCCAACTACGCGGGGATTGCCCCGGTGGGACGCGGCGATCAATCTCCCAGAATGCGTCGGTCAATGTGCCGAGGAAGTCAATGCCGATGGCATCGTTGGCTGCACGGCGCAAGGCGTTGAACGAGTCGTTGACGCGCACGCTTAAGAAGGCTTGCTCTGGACCCTCTACACCGGTGATGTCGCCTAAGCTATAGGGCGGGTCACCGTCTGCGGGCGGTACTTGCTCTATAAATAAGTCGTCTTCCACCCCAAGCGGTAATCCGCCAGTATTGACGAGGGCGGGCGGCAATGGTGCTGATGACCAGGTAAGATCGGCCGTCTGTGCGGCGACTTGATAGATTTCTGTCGTGACACCGCCCTCAATATAAGGCGCAACCGTTAGGAACGTGTCCATGCCTGCATCGACCGCAAATGCAAAGCTGGTGCTATCCGGCGACCATGTTGGTTCGCTACCTTGGCGCACTACTTCCCCCGGTGCATCGAGGTTTTCAGCGGATTTCACCATGACGGTTTCTAGGCCGTTTTCCACGCTGCTATACGCGAGGAAGTTGCCATCCGGCGACCACGCCGCATGATCTTCGTTGCGGTTGGGTGTGTTGGTGATGTTGCGCGTCGTGCCGCTGTCCAAATCATAGATAAAAATATCTTTGCTGCCATCACGCCATGATGTAAAGGCGATCTGGCGACCTAGATCTGGCGACCATGCCGGAGAAAAGTCGGCGGTCTCCGTTGAACCGGGCAAGCGTTGCGGCGGTGATGAACCATCAATTGGCACCACGAAAATATCGAGATGGGTGCTCTCTTGGTAGGCTTCGTAAGCCAAGAACGCCCCATCAGGACTCCATGTAGGCCCGGCCTGGAAGCCTAAGTCAAACGAAAGCTGTGTTTTACCTCCGGTGACGAGATCATACAGGAAAAGGTTCCAGTTATCGTCTGCTTCGCGGGAGGCATAAGCTAATCGTTGTCCATCCGGTGACCATTCCGGGTCACGCTCATCAAACGGCGAGTTGGTCAAGCGGATAGCGTTCCGGCTACCCACAGGCACCGCCCAAATATCCGTTTGGCCGCGTTCTCGTTGCGTATAAGCGAGCGTGCCCCCGGCTTGTAATACCGCTGGAATATCCGTAGCAGTAGGGATGGGCGTAGGGATGAACAAAATTTCATCCGCGCCGGGGTTTTCGGTCGGTGCGACATCTTGACCACCGGGGTTGAGGTCGATAACGCCTGGCGCGAGTGGTTCCTCACTGTTGTTGCCGGATGAAGTCGCCCAGACAACAACCAATATCAATACACCCAAGACGACAACCACAAGGCCACTGAGGACACGGTTTTGTGTCTTCAGTGGATCCTCAGCGACGCTGACATCGGGCGGTAGGGGTTGTTGTGTCGATGCGTGCGCTGCTGGGGTGCGTGATGCGGCGATTGCCTGGGGGCCGCGTGTCGTTGACCAAATAGCGCGTCCGGTGGCGCGGCTGCCAATGCGCCCGACCCGACTAACTACGCCGCCGATTGTGCCTAGCACAACGATAAGAATGCGCCGGATGCGATCAAAAAGCCAGCGCGTGAGTTGCCAGAGCTTTTGTAAGACGAACAATACTCCGGCAAACAAAAGCGCGATTAGCGTCCATAAACTGCCGAAAAGTGCGCGACCACTACGCTGTATCCCATCGGATAACCGCGTAGTGCGTTCTAATAAAAATTCGCTGATGCCTGCCCCGGTTTTGATAAGAGCGACACCAAGTTTGTCTGTGAGTCGATATGCGCGTACCAGCATAACCTGTACTTTAACCGTTCATAATACGCTCGATTTTACTGGTAAAATGCGCTGACAGCAATTGAGGCTGTTGCTCTTTTGGGTAATTTCGTCCATAGTTATAACAAAAGAGGACATGCGGAGAGTAAAAATAATGCGTGTAACCGTATTGATTTTAGCGCTTATGCTGTGCTTAGTAGCGCCAACATCGGCACAGCAAGAAAACAATGATAATAGCGATCAGATTGTACATACTGTGCAAGCTGGTGATAATCTCTATCGTATTGCGTTGCGCTATGGTGTTTCTATGGAAGAAATCGCCGCAGCCAACAATATGACGATATCTAGCACGATCTATCGCGGTCAAGAGCTGATAATCCCTGGCTTGAATGTGCCGGATGACAGCGAAGAAGTGGTCAATCCCTTAGTGGCGAGTGCGCCGGTTACGCACACCGTACAGCGGGGCGAGTCGTTGACGCTTATTGCTCGCCGATACGAGACGACCGTTACCGAAATTCTGCAAGCAAATAACATTGCCAATGCGAATCGCATCTATCCGGGGCAAGTGCTCAATATTTGGTCGAGCGTTACGCCGGACGTTGTTGAAAGACAAGCTGCCCCTGTTGTAGAAGCTGCGCCCGCACCGTTAGCGGGTAATGTCAACACAACTTACACGGTGCAACCCGGCGAGACCCTGCAAGGCATTGCTACGCGCTTTGGCACGGATTGGCAAACTTTAGCCCAGATGAACAACCTACCAAACGCCAACGCCATCGAATCCGGTCAGCAGTTGGTTATCCCTGCACTCAATGAACAGGGTGGCGCGGTTGATATGGGTATTGTGTCGCAAGTGTTCTACGTGCCACAACCGACAATCACACAAGGTAAACAGATTATAATTGATCTCAGCGAGTCGCGCATCTACGCCTTTGAGGATGGTGTGCTAGTACATACGGTCTTAGGGTCATTAGGTCGTGCAGAAACGCCCACCGTGACCGGGAACTATCAAGTTTATCGCCGGGTACGCGCTCAAACCATGAGCGGCCCCGGCTATTCTTTGCCTAACGTTGAATGGGTGCTGTATTTCTACCAGGGCTATGCCATTCATGGCACATACTGGCATTCAAATTGGGGACAACCCATGAGTCATGGGTGTGTTAACCTGCCGAATGCTGAGGCACAATGGTTCTTTGAAAACTTTGGCGAAATCGGCATACCGGTCTTAGTGCAGCAGTAAATTTAGGCTGTGGCTTGGCTACCATCTAAATCGAGTTCGGCTGCGTGATCTTGCATCGCTTTGAGAACGAGTGGGACATGGAATTCCCACAGATCAACGCCAAGGGTCGTGCAGCCCTGCTCAATATCCTCACGGTTAACCC
>DAOTTT010000272.1:0-9258 GCA_034437635.1 Anaerolineae bacterium
TTGCTTACTGCCCCGGTTCAAAACCGGGGGCTAGCCCACTGCAACGCATGTATGCGCCGCCCGTAAACGGGCTGTATAAAATTGATCTTTCGCGCTGACTAGCCCGTTTACAGGCTTCCTAGCGTTTAATGTAGCCATCGGCTTTGAGCCGATGCGGGATATAGGCTTTACCTGAGTAGTTACGCTTTGACGTAATAGAGCACTTCATCCCGGTCGCCTACGTTGTAGATAGTTCCTCCGGCTTTGTAGGTGTCAAACTCGATTGCGTTCTTAAAGTAATTGACGACAGCCATACTGTGCATCCCCCCTATGATTGTGTGGGGGCATTGCCCCCTTTGGGCGATTAGCTCAGGTCGCTTGGGTCACCATCGCTGCCACCGAGCAGGCGACGACGACGTTCTTCAAGCTGCATGTCGATCTCGCTGCTGCGCACGGCATCGTCGATCTCGTCGGCCACGTTGCGCGTCGCCATTTCCAGGCGGGCATCTTCGCGATCCAGGCGGGAGCGGATCTTGTCGGCCATGCTGTTGATCTCGTTGTCGCCCATGTTCGCCAGGCCGTCCAGGCTTTTGATGGTCTTGGTAGTGACCTTCTTGGCCTCGGCCAGTTCCATCAGCGCGATGAGGTGTTCGCGCTCTTGGCTGATGGTGGTCATCTTGGCTTCCAGTTGGCGGCGCATGGTGAGCATTTGCTCATACTGCTTCTTTTGGTCTTGCCATTGTTCGTAGTATTCTTGGGCGAGTTGTTCTTTGGTGTTCAGTTCTGATTGCGCAGCCCCGGCGAGGTCGTCTTTGCCTTTGAGGATGAGCGTATCAATATCGCGGTCGAGCTTTTCCGCAGCGGCGGCAAACTCTTCGTACTTGCGCTTGAGCGTCTTTACGGTGCCGCCGACAGTCGCGGCGGAGTCTTCCAACGCTTCTAAGTTCTTTTCGGCTTGACGAATGTACTCATCAAGCACTTTTACGGAGTTGGCCTCTAATGCGCGGTCAACCATGCCGTGCATATTGGCGCTGATTAGCGTGCGGACTTTCTCAAAAAACGAAGCCATAACAAGCGTTCCTTTCATCAAAATGCGAATAGGCTAGTAAGAATTATAACATCAAAAAGCGCCCTATGTGGACGCTTTCAGGATACAATATAAAGTTTAAGCGTTGACGAAAAATTGTTTAGACTTTAACCGTCGGTAAAATCAGTGTGAAGCAACTGCCTTTGCCCGGTTCGCTTTGAACTTCCATGTGGCCATTATGCAGCTCTGTTAACCCCTGCACGATAGCCAAGCCACTGCCCGCGCCTTGATCTTCGTGCAGTTCGCGCTCGGCTTGGTAGAAAATATCCCAGATGCTTTTGAGCTTGCTCTCGTTGATGCCGCGCCCCTGGTCGCTCACGCTGATGTGCAGTTCGTCGCCCCTGGGCAGCACTTCCACCTGAACGACCGTCTCTTCTTCGGAGAATTTAATCGCGTTGTTGATGAGTTCCGAGACTAAGTTCATTAAAAATTCGCTGTCGCCTTCAATCGCCGGGACGGGCTGCGTTACCTTCATCTCGCAGATGTGCGATACTTTGGGGTCTTCAACATAGCGATCCAACGCCGCCTGTACGATACGATCCACATCAGAGATGGTGTTCTTGCGCCATTCGTAGGTCTTGGCTGCATCGCCCGTCTCAAGCTCCACCAAGATGATGAAATTTTCGATCAACCGACGCAGGCGCGATGCCCCGCTGTTGATCTCTTTGAGGAACATGAGCAATTCTTCCTCGCTCATGTTTTCAATGTCATTATCTTTGAGCATATCCGCATAAGCCACGACTAAAGTCAACGGTGTGCGGAACTCGTGGTTGAGGATCGTCAAGATGTTGCGCTTTACGCTGCTAATCGCCCCTTCTTGTGCATGGTGGAGTGCACGATGACGCTCTAAACGTGACTCGACTGCAACCAGCAGATCATCCGCATCGAAGGGCTTAATCAAGTAGTCATCTACGCCCAGCAATTTACCTTGTTGGACATCTTCTTTGCTGCCTTTAGCCGTGAGGAATATAAAGGGGATGCGTACCCAATGCTCATGCTTACGTACTTCTTTGAGAAAGTCTAAACCATTGAGGTAAGGCATCATGATGTCAGATACGATGAGATCCGGCAAGTTGTCGCCTGCTTCTTCAAGTACGTTGAGCGCTTCGCGGCCATTCTGCGCGATGTTAACCTGATAATCGTCTAGCTCTAGAATATCACGGATCGCAAGTAGCAAATTTGGCTCGTCTTCTACAAGCAGTAAACTCGCCTTTGACATGGTGTAACCTCTGTTCAAGATAATGTATTTGTTCTATAGTTCAAATTATATGCGAGTTTAACATTTGAACAATAACGATAGTTCGTAAAACAGGTTAATATCTCCTAACTATTGCCTCGACAATTGACATCGCCTACACTTAAACTCGTTAATTGAACCAGTAGGGACGTTCGCACAGATGGAAAATCGCCAAATCGACGCTTATATCATCCAACATCGGATGCAAGATGGCGGCATGTCCACCGTATATAAGGCCATCGACGCGCACCGCAAACAGCATGTGGTGATTAAAGTGCTGCACGAACGCTATGTGAGCCATGCGGAAGTGGTCGAACGGTTCCAGCGCGAGATTGCCATCGCTAAAGAGCTACACCATACGCACATCGTCCCCTTTTATGGCTTTGGCACCGTTGATGGCAAGCCATATATGGCGCTGCGGTATATGTCCGGGGGTAGCCTGAGCGACCTCATCCGGCGGCAACGGGCGATCCCCTTGCGTGATGCGGCGAAGTGGTTGCAGCAGGTCGCCGCCGCGCTGGATTACGCGCATCGGCGCGGGGTCATCCACCGGGATATTAAACCGGGTAACGTGCTGCTAGACGAACACAACGACGCGAGTCTAGCCGATTTCGGCATCGCTCGGCTAGCAGACGCGACCAAGCTCACGCGCTCCGATATGGCGATGCCCGGCACAGTCCGCTATATGTCCCCGGAGCAAGCCACCGGCAGCGTCCCGCTGGATGCCCGCAGCGATGTTTACTCGCTGGCGGTGCTGGCGTATATGCTCGTTGTCGGGGATTATCCGTTTGATGGCCCTAATGACGTGTCCATCATCATCCAGCATGTGGATAGCAAGCCGCCACGCCCTAGCAGCGCCCGGCCAGACCTGCCGCGTGCGTTGGATAAGGTTATCATGCGCGGGATGGCGAAGAAGCCCACGCAACGTTACGACAGCGCCGGGGACTTCGCCGCTGCGTTTGCCGCCGCCGTCGGTGAGCATGGCGACCTCACCACCACGCCGCGCATCGACGCGGGGCCGGTCGTCTTCAGCGCGGACGGCAGCCCCTCCCGTAAGCGCCGTAACTGGACGTTGTGGGCGTTAGTCGTGGCGAGCGTTATCGCGCTTGTCGGTATGATCGCTTTAGGCGTGGTCGTGGTCGGCGCGTTGCTAGATGACGGCAACACCACCGAGCAAGTCGTTATTCAGGTTAGCGCCACGCCAGCGCCGCCTACTGCACCCGTAGCGGCCACCGTTCCCGCTGTGCCACTCGCGTCTGTTGTGCAGCCCCCGACGGCGACCGCTGTACCCTCTAACACGGCTCTGCCGACGGTTACGCCGATTAGCCCAAGCCCGACGGCGACCGTACCCGTGCCTAATGATTGGTTTGCTGGCACACAATTATTCATTCAATACGACACGGGGATTAGTTTGTTTGTGGGCGATGACCCGGTGAACCCGGCGCAGTTCGCCCCCGGTGATCTGGTGACGATCACCCAGGGGATTGTAGAAGGCAACGCCCGGCGTGAGTGGTTCGGCGCACCCCTAAGCCGTTGGTGGCATATTGCCGTACCAGAGGGCGGCGGGGGCTGGTTGCCAGAAGACGCACTCGGTGAAGACCCACCCCTGCCGGAGACCATGACGGCCTCCGCAGAAATCCGCGCAGCGACAGCGACGAGCGCCGCCACATTGACCCCGGACGCGACGGATACGCCTTAAATATCAGTCGCAAAATAGATAAAATATCGGGACTCGGCTTTCGATACAACTACATACCCTGGCTTTGAGCCAGGGTAACATAACTACTAATCCTGCTCCCCGATAACATGAACTGTGCGTGTGGGGAACGGAATCGATACGCCCTCGGTTTCTTTGACCTGTATAAATATCTCGGAGAGGATCAAATCCCGCGACTCGATAAACGTCTGGTAGAGTGTGGGCTTAATCCACCAACGCACACGCAATGTCACGGCGAAGTCGTCCAGGCCAGCAACAAACACCTGCGGCGGTGGGCTGACGAGAATATCGTCAGCTCCGGCGTTCTCGATGGCTTCCAGCACGACGCGCTTGGCGATGGCAATATCGCTGTCATAGCTCACCGCTAAGTCGTAATCAATGCGGCGGCGCTCATAGGCTGTGTTGACCATCACCGATCCAGTATAGAGCTTGGAATTCGGGATAACCACGCGCCGCCCGTCATAAGTGCGGATAGTCGTCGCGCGCCCGTCAATGCTTTCGACAGTGCCCTCAAAGTTGCCATCATCTACGATCACTTGATCGCCAATGCTAAACGGCTCATTGAGCAGCAGTAAAATCCCAACCAAAAAGTTTTGTAGCACATCACGGAAGGCGAAGCCCACTGCCACACTGCCCAAGCCCAACAGTTGGATCAACTCCGCCGGGGAGAAGTTGGGGAAGATAATCACCGCGCCGATGAGAATACCCAACGTGACCGCTGTCCATTGGGTGATGCGCCCTAACACCAAGCCCAGGTTACGCCGTTTGGCACGCCTAGTCGAACGCAAAATGATGCGCCGCAAGATATTGCCCAATAACCAAAATACGCTCAAAATCAATATGGCGACGACCAAGTTTGGGATCGCCGCGATAGAATCATCAATAATCCGCTGTAACCGATCTACTGCTTCTTGAAAGTCAATCGTCATGTGTCCTCTGTTTTTACACTATAGTCGATCAGTATACGCGATTAATCTTAGCAAATCCTTATATGAACCCTATTGACCCATTGTAATCTTTTGTGATATGGTTATTGCAGTTTGCAAAACACAGAGGAAAACCCGATGACACAAACCTTAGAATTGCTCGGTCTGCCGCCAACCTTCACGGCACGCATCCCGACAATGGATGATATACAGCGCGTCGTTGACCTGTATAACGTGATTAATATGCACTTGCTCGGCACAGAAACCGATACCGTCGAAGATGTTACCCGCGAATGGGAAGACCCGGAATGGGACTTTAAAGAGTCCATGCGCTTGATCTTCAAAGACGATCAACTGGTTGTAGTTGTTGCCTTGTATCATGCCAATGAGTTGCCCGTGCGCCCATTTTTTGAGGTGGCGATGCACCCCGATTACGAAGATGGCGAACTCGGTGATACGCTCATCCAATGGGGAGAGCAGAACGCGCAGCGCCTACTTGCCATGCTGCCGGAACACGCCAAGTTCACGTTAGTGACAGACATGCTCCCGACGCACGCCAAACAACGCGCTTTATTCGAGCGCAACGGCTATATAACTTGGGGCCAACAGTGGGAAAAGATGCTCATCGAAATGACGCAAGAACCGCCCGCCGTCGTCTTCCCGCCGGGTATTCGCATCGTCACCGCCACTGACTACCGCGACTTCCGCGCTATTTATGAGGCTCGCCGCGCTTCATTCAAGGATCATCGCAATTATGTTGAGCGTGATCCAGAAAAAGGCTATGAAATCTGGCAGCACTGGGCGCTCGGTGACCCGAAGCATGACCCGACACTGTGGTTTATCGCGCTGGATGGCGACACCATCGCCGGGTTGAACCTATGCCGCCCTGAAGCAAGCGACGCGCCGGATGAAGGGTATGTCGGCTTGCTAGGTGTGCTCGATGACTATCGCGGTAAGGGGTTGGGTAAGGCGTTGCTCAAGCACAGCTTCCGCGAGTTCTGGTTGCGCGGCAAGCGCAAGGTCAGCTTGTGGGTAGATGGCAGCAGCCTCACCGGGGCGAATCACCTGTATACAGGCGTAGGGATGCACGTAGACCGCGCTTATGTGACTTACGAGAAGGTCATCCGCGACGGTGAGGAACTTTCGCGGCAGTAATAATAGGGCGACCCGTCAGGTCGCCCTATGGATTTTACCTTGTCCAGAAGTACATAAACCCGTTCACGTCCCCGACGACCAGCAGACTATCCCCCGGCGCGAAGGTAATCGCGCTGTTGTTTGTGCTGCCACTGTCGTAAGTCGAAGCAGGCGCACCGCCAGAAACGTTATAAACGGCTATATCGCTGGCGGTTGTGATGCCGATCTCGGCGCTATCCGGCGTAAAACGCAACCCGCGCACCTCCCCGTTTAGATCACCAATCATGGCTTCTTCCAACAATGTACCCCCGGCATGGATCGTCACCGTGCCCTGTGTGCAGCTTGGCAGGCCGTTTGCGTCAGTCTCTGTCTCGCCGCAACCACCGAGCGCAATGCGTGTGCCGTCCTCACTGACCGCAATCGCCGTGATCGTCGTCAATTGCTGTTGCGGGACGACGTTCAGTTGGTCGGCGGTGTCCACATTCCATTGATAGACCGTATCGCCATCAGTGGCGACTAGGCGGCCTGCGGAACTAAAGGCGAACCCGCGCACTAAGCCTTCCAGCAAGAATGTATTTTCCAGCATCCCATCACTGTCAAACACGTTGATTTCCGAGCGGTTGCAATCCGGCGTGTCGTCAATCACTGCGCAATCACTCACGCCGATGCGCCCAACGCCGAACGCGGCGTTAATGGGCAACGTGGAATCGACCAGCGTCACCGGCTCACCGATGGCTTGGCCGTCTGTACCCCAACGGGTGAGCACCCCGCCAATATCGACGGTTTCCAGCGTGGTGCTATCCACCCAACGCAGTGCGGCGATAGGCTGCGGCGGCGTCAGCGTGGTGCCATCCCCGCTGACTAAATCCCACACTTGCACGTCCGCGCTGGCGCTAAACGCCCCGCCATAGACCGCAATCATGCGTCCATCCGGGCTAAATGCCAATGTGCGGGCGGGTAGTTCGTTGGTGTTATAGGTTACGCCAGGTGTATTCGCAGCGTTAGATGGCGGCAGCACGTCTGCGCCTTCGGGCGATGGTTGGGTGGGTGCTGGCGGCGGTTGATTCGCGGCGGGTGGCGGAGTTGGTGCGCCAACAGTGCCCATTGTATAGTTGCCCGTCGCAAAGCGAGACTCATAGGCGAAGCCTGTCTGCCCATTATAGACGACTTCCCACCAGACCAACCCGGCCTCACATAAAGGGCCAATGCCGATACTGTCGAGTGTGTCCCCGGTTGGCACGAACGCCAGCGGGCGCGATTCGCGGTTGGGCGCTTCGTACACATAAAAAATGCCGTCTGTATCTAGCACGGGGATGTTCTCTTGCCCGGTGCTGATGCGCGGCGCAAGGAACAGCGACCCCGGCGCGGTAAAGTCTGCCGGGCAGGGGTATGCATCACTGTTGAACGTCGTATCTACGCGGGTAAAGACGACGGGCACCTCGTCGCAGTCGTCGCCGCTAACAGTCACCACGTCCGAGCGCACCCAACCGGAAAAGATCAAATACCAGGTATACCCGGCGCTAGCGTTTTTACCACGCACTTGGTACGGCTGGGCGTCGTTCTCGCCGATGCGGGCAACTTCTTCGCCATTGAGCGACCATTCACTGCGCACCCGCGCAAACGCGCCTGATGCTACAAGTTCACAATCTCCGGTAAATTCGTCATCCTCTTGCGCCCATACAGCGGGGGCAAGGGTCAACGCCAACACGAGAACGGCTAAAATCCATCGACGGTTCATCATATAACCTTCTGTTCGCTTTACAATTTGATTTTAATTGTGGCGTGTTTCCGCAGATGTGGCAAAAAAAGCCCCATCCTTGGTTGGGTGGGGCTTTGTACATGCCTTATGGTGTCTCTTGCAAATAGAAGACGGCGGTGATAGTGTTGATGCCGATGTTAAAGTCGTAGATACTCCCGCGATTGGGTCCCATGCGCTCATCGAGAATGCGGTTTAAGGCGGGGGTGAATATCTCACCGAGTTCATTGTTGACGCGGGTGCTTACGTCAATGCTGGGCGGTGTGCCATTCACCAGAATTTCACCGAAGCCAAATGAGACGATGCCGCCACTGCTGCTGATGCTCATCGTCGTTGTGGCTATCGTGCCGTCATTTAAGCGGACGGTCAGGTTTGCGCCTGTCGCTACAATATCAACCAGCACAAAATCAACCGTGGTGATAGCCGGATTTGCCGCGATGATGGCGTTGAGCGCGTCCGTCATGTGATTTTCGGTGATCTCCGTCACAACAATCGGCAATATGGTGATGGTGTGCGTCGTCTGCCCACTGGCGCTCATATGCGGGCTGTTTTCCCCGCTGATCGTCAGCGTGATTGTCTCCGTAGATTGCAGATTTTCCAACAGGTTAATCGTAATCGGCACCTCATACGTCCCCGCGCTGAAGGACTGCACCGTGTTAACGCTGTTGGGTGCGCTGTATGTCACATTGCGCACGGCTGTGCCGCCATAGCTCAAGCTCACGTCAAATGGATTAACACCGGGCGGGCCATCGGCCACGCTCAAACGCAGGTTGACCGTCGCTGTGCTGTCCGCAGAGGCTACAATAGATTCTGCTTGGCTAAATTGTAGCGTCCCCGTCGCCTGGACGTTGGTATCGTTAATGGTGATGGTGTGCGTGGCCTGTGCGCCAAGCGAGAGATACGCTGGTGATGGGTCGTTGAGGGTGATCGTCAAGGTTTCGTTATCATCAATCACGGCATCGTTGAGCAGGTTAACCGTAAAGGTCGCCGTATAAGTGCCGTTATCATAGCCGCCGCTTCGATTGAACGCTACAATGTCCGGCGCGGTGAAGTCCGTGCCCATCTGTGCGGAGCCGCCGTAAGTCAGGAAGACGTTAAACGTGTTGAGGTTGGGCGGCGCTTCGGTCACGACGACTTGCGCGTTGACCGTCACTGTTGTGCCTTCGTCACCGCTGCTACTGCTGCTCACAAAGCTGATAACGCCTTCGGTCGGCGGCACGGCATCGGCGGTAGCTGCTTCTATGTCAATCCGCCTAAAAGTATAGGAATAGGGCACGCCACCCGCGCTATCTGGTGATTTGCAATTTTCACCGTAAAATGTCAATAAGCATAGACCTGTCGCATAAAAACCATCATCAACTGTAGGTTGTCCGGTATTGCGTAAGCGCGTCAAAATTTGATTAACTGACTCGCCGGGATATG
>DAOTTT010000273.1:0-3953 GCA_034437635.1 Anaerolineae bacterium
GGGTCAAACCCGCCCATGATGCTGTCAAACGTGTTGTTGATTGCCAGGGCGGTAAAGGCGCTGAGTGTCGCTAGATCGACATAGCCGGTGATATTGTAATTGGTCGATGGCAAGCTGTTGATCGTTGCACTAAAGCCGGGGTTTTGCTTGAGGCTATCGGCTAAAGACGTTTCAAACGGGATCGCGTCAACGCTGCTGGCGAAGTACATCACATCATCGCTGATGGCGAAAACGCCGTTGCCCGTTGCTTGGTCGCCGTAGATGTTGAAGCCGCTGCTGACATCTGGGCGGGCATCTCGCGGCAGGGCTTGACGCACAAAGTCCTCAGCGGCGGCGCGGTCGGTGATGCGAATGGCGATCACGCCTTGCTCTGGTGCGTCGGTTTGATCGTAGATTGCCAGGGCGATGCTATCCCCCAGCCAGGGGCGAATGTTACTGGCGAAATCCGTACCCAGGCTGCTTGCTGCGAGTAGATCGAGCAGGGTGGTCATGTTGACCGTGCCGGAAGGCGGCAACCCGGCATCAAGTTGGTTGAGTTGACGTATGATCGGGTGGAAGCGTGCCAGCACGTTATCCAGCGTGTCGAAGTAGGCGGCATCCGTGCGTACACTGACATAAAAATAGGTCGTGTCCGGTAGTTGGGCGCTTAGGTCGTCTTGCGCGGGGGTGGCGATAGCTGCCGGGGCAACCATCAAGGCGAGCATTGCAATACACAATGCGACAAAATAACGGGCCATCAAACGTCACTCCTCATTAATGTGTATAAGCTATCACTCCATGCTAGCATAAGCCGCGCTTTTGGGAAAACAAAAAATCCCCCGGTGGCGGGGGATTGAGGTTATTAGACGATCTGTGGCGGGGTGTCGTTGTCGTCTTCTAGCGGCAGGTCTTCTTCGCTGGCTTTGCCGTCGATGATGATGCGTACCTTACGTGCGCCCGTGCTGGCCTCTTGGGGCATCCCTGGCGCGTTGACCGGCGGCGTGGGCGGTGTGGGCGGTGCGGGCGGTGCCGGTGGTGCCGGTGGCACATCCGCGAACTGATACGCGCCTTCATCCTCTGCGCGGAAGGGCGACCCGTTGGGCATGGTCGCCGCCCGTAGGATCGTTTCCTCAAGGTAAGCGTCGGTCAGGTTGGCATCGTTCAAGTTGACCCCGGTCAAATTGGTGCGCGTCAGGTTGACCCCGCTTAGGTCGGCACCGTCCAGATTGGCCCCGCTTAGAATAGCGTCGGTCAGGTCAACGTTGGCAAGACTGGCGTTTGCCAGGTTCGCGCCGCTGAGATTAGCGCCGCGTAAAATGGCGTTGCTCAGGTCGGCATCGCTCAAGTTCGCGCCGCTGAGTATGGCGTTCGTCAAGTCCGTTTCTTGCAGGTTGCCGTTTTGCAGTTGTGCGCCGCTGAGGTTGGCGCTGTGCAAGACGGCTCCGGCGAATGTGCCTTCATGGGCGTTGATGCCGCTCATCCGTGCTTCGGTGAAGTCGGCATTGGCGTAATTGCCTTCGCGCAGTTTGGCACCGCTCAAATTCGCCATGACGAAGATCGCTTTTTGTGCGTTGATGGCGATCAGCTTGCTGCTGGCGAGGTTGGCTTCGGTGAAGTCGGCGTTGGTCGCGTTGGCCTCGTTGAGCTTTGCGCCGTTCATGTTCGCTCTGACGAAGATTGCTTGAGTCATGTTGGCTTCGTCGAGCCGGGCGTGTTGTAGATTGGCCTCGCTAAAGTTGGCGTTGCGCAAGTCGGCCTCGCTAAAGCGCCCCCGGCGCAGGTCGGTGCCGCTCATGTCCCGGCCAGAAAGTTCCTTGCCGCGCATATCCACGCCTTCGCCTTCGCCTTCAACATCAATGTCAATATCAATGTTGCTCAGGGCGCGTTTGATGGTGGTCTTGCTCATGCCGATGACCTGCTCTTGGATTTGCTTGCCCAGGTTGCGCAAGTCGCTAAAGTCCCAATTCGCGCTGCCTGCCGTTGGGCGGCTATTACGGAGCATTTCCTTTAAGTAGATGACGGCTTGCTGTGCAGCCACCGCCACTTGGTTGACGATTTCGCGTTCGCTGGTGTTGTCTTCAATCTCAAGCGCCAGCATCTCGGTGATGTAAAAGTCGTCCGGCAGCATCTCTGCTAGGCGTTTATGGATGCCCTTGTAATTCTTGACGAGCATCTTGCTGGTGCCTTCCACATTGGCGATTGCCATCTGTGCGGATTGTTGCAGCGCCTTGAGCGCCTGTAGGTATTGCTCTAATTTGTGGATGTTTTGGTCTTCCATTAGCTTGTCTCCTGTGTGTTTTCATCGTCGGCGATGACATCTTGGATCGCTAGGAGCGTCTCCGGGCGGATGAGTCGCCGTAGGTTTTTTTTGGCATGGTGTAAGCGGCTTTTGACCGTGCCCATGCTGACTTCCATGATCTCTGCGATTTCCGCATAGCTCATTTCTTCTTCACTATAAAGGATGAGCGTCTGCCGTTGGGCTTCTGGCAATTGGTCGATAGCGTCTTGCACCTCCAAGTTAAGCAAAATCCAGTGGGTGGCCTCGTCGGGTGCGGGTTGTTGCTGGTTCATAAACGACACGCGCACCTGCATCGGCTCGTCATCGAGCGTAACATGTTCGTAGCGACCTTGTTTGCGCAGCAGATCGTAACAGCGGTTACGGGCGATGCGGAACAGATACGGGCGTAATTTCTCCGGCGGGTCCACTTGATCTAAATTTTTAAAGAGCGCGATAAACACATCTTGGGTAATGTCTTCCGCTGCTTGGGGCGACCCGACCAACCGCCGCACAAAACGCAAAATCATCGGTTCTAATGCAGTATGGAGTTGGTCAAAGGCACTATAATCGCCGGCTTGGGCTTCAGCTAGCCATTCCATCTCGATGTCTTGCGTCACGGTTACTCCTGCCGTTGATGTGTTCTATCACTCTATACGCGAGAATGGCGGCAGGTGTTCAAAATTGGCAGATGCAGGTTAAGCGATGGATGCAATCACGCGGTTGAGCAGGGGGATATACACGTCAAATTGATCGCTTTCCGCGATGTAAACGACGGTTACAGCGCCGTTATCCGTCTGGGCGGTCATCTGTTGGCGGCGCGGTGCGGTGGCCGCTGGTGGGGCGATGTCGGCGGTGTCTTGCGCATCGACGGCGATCATAATCACGGCATCCCCGGCGGGGCTGCTCATAGCCACCCAGGGCGCGGCAAACGTCGCGGAGCTGGTCACTTGCCAATCCGGGGGATACCACACGCTAAAAGCGGCGCTGGTATAAGTGTTCGCGTTGAGTTGTACGGCGGGGCCGGGGGTGGCATCCAAGATGGCGGGGCGCTCCATCGGCACGTCCCCGGCGCACCCCGCCAGCAGTAGCACACCGAGCAGCGCCACCCGCCGCTTAATTGCTGACATCATCGCTCATCACGCGGTTGGGTGCGTCCGCTTGCCGCAGGCCGTCTAACCCGGCGTTGCGCGCATCGCAAGAAACAAAGCCCGACCAACCCGCCACGCGCCAATCGTCCGGCGCGATTTCTTCCACGCGGTTGTAAATACACACCCCGGCGAAACCCTGGCCTTCTTCATATGTGGCGACGATCTGCACGTCGTAAGCCTCTCCATCACGTTGAGAGCGACGGTAAACGGCTGCGCCATCGCGTACCAGTTGCCCCCATTCCGGCGGGATGTACGCGGCAATACACGCCGCGACGCTGGCATCCGGGCAGTTGTCATCAACATAGGCTTGCATAGCGGGCGATAGCAGCGCATAGGCGCGGGCATCGTCATCCACCCCCGCCGCGTTAACAAATTCAACCGCCGTTTGGTATGCGGGGTAATCTTCTGGTGTGATTTGTGTGGTAAGGTAGATCATACCAGCGATGGCGATAACGCTCACACCGATGATTAAAGCGATAACGCGGTTACTCATGGGCAACAAACCTTCTAAAGTGTCACGAATAATCCGCATTATAAAACGGCCATCG
>DAOTTT010000274.1:0-4806 GCA_034437635.1 Anaerolineae bacterium
GATGGACAACCGCGCCCGCCGGGGTCGCCGGTTGGGGCGTTATTGGGCAAATCCCCAACAGAAGATGGCGATCTCGCCTTGCAGTTCAGCCCGATCACGCACATCCGCAACACGGAAGACACCGATGACGACGAACGCCCGCCGAGCTTTTTAATGTTGCACGGCACCGATGACCAAATCGTCAACATCAAGCAGAGCGAGTATTTACACGACCGCTTGATCGCCGCCGGGGTGGAGTCTACCTTGATTCCTATTTCCGGCGGCGACCATTTCTTGCACAATCATTGGCCGATTGTGGAGATGCTCACGCTTCAATTCTTTGATCGAGCGTTGCGTTCCCCTCATCGGACGGTCTAGGGGGCGGGTTGTCAGTATACTATTCTATGTAAGCTGAAAGCTGACTTACCCATGATGCGCCTGCAAACTGCGCACAGCCAACGGCTCCTTGAGCGATTTAATGCCCTGTACAGAGGCCATCGCCGCGCTCATCGTCGTGATGATCGGAATGCCGAGTTGATGCGCCGTGCCCCGGATGCGTGCGCCGTCGTCGTGGGCTTGGCCGCCCAACGGCGTGTTGATAATCAAATCAATGCCGCCATCTAGCATCACGTCAATCACATGTGGCGACCCTTCGCGCACCTTGTTGATGTGGTCAACGGGTAACTTGAGCATCGTTAGCCATTTAGCGGTGCCTTCGGTGGCGATCAGCTTAAAACCTAGTGCGTGCAGGTCGCGGGCAATCTTGGCGACTGCGCCCTTATCGTAATCGTTGACACTGATAAACACCGTCCCGGTATGCGGCAAGGTCATATTCGCGGCGACCTGCGCTTTAATAAACGCATGGCCGAAGCTGCTGGCATGACCCATCACCTCGCCTGTGGAGCGCATCTCAGGCCCTAAACGAGCATCCACGCCGGGGAACTTCTGGAAGGGCAGTACGGCCTCTTTGACGAAGAACCCATCAACACGCGGTTCTTCCGTAAAGTTCAGGTCGTGCAGCGTTTTCCCGGCGGCGATCTGTGCGGCGTAACTCGCCAGCGGATGCCCAACAGCTTTGCTCACGAAGGGCACGGTACGGCTCGCACGCGGGTTGACTTCCAGCACGTAGACCACTTCATCTTTGATAGCAAACTGAATGTTAAACAGGCCACGCACGCGCAGCGCCTTACCGATGCGCTGCGTATATTCGCGGATGATTTCCAGATGGTAGGCGCTGATCTTGTATGGCGGCATCACACATGCGGAGTCGCCGGAATGCACCCCGGCTTCTTCGATGTGCTGCATTACGCCGCCAATGGTAACGGCTTCGCCGTCGCACAGCGCGTCAACATCGACTTCAAAGGCATCGTCTAGGAATTGGTCGATCAAAACCGGGTGACCTGTCCATTTAACGTTGCGATCAATCCAATTAATCAGTTGCGTCTCGTCGAAGACGATTGCCATACCGCGACCGCCTAGCACGTAGCTAGGCCGCACCAACACCGGATAGCCGATCTTGCCGGCGGTGGTGATGACGGCTTCGCGGTTGAGGGCGGTCGCGCCTAGCGGTTGGTTGATGTCCTGCTGTGCCATCAGCACGTTGAACTGTTCGCGGTCTTCGGCTACGTCAATTGTGCTGACGGATGTACCCCAGATGGGCGCTCCGGCGGCTTCTAATGCGGCGGCGATGTTCAACGGGGTTTGACCGCCAAACTGCACGAGTACGCCGTCCGGCTGTTCTTTGTCGATGATGTTCATCACGTCTTCGACGGTCAACGGCTCGAAGTACAGGCGATCCGCCGTATCATAATCCGTGCTGACGGTCTCCGGGTTGCAGTTGACCATGATCGTTTCATAACCTAATTCCTTAAGCGTAAAGCAGGCATGGACGCAGCAATAATCAAATTCGATACCTTGCCCGATGCGATTAGGTCCCCCGCCAAGTACCATCACCTTTTTACGGTCGCTCACGTCGGCTTCATCGTCATCCTCATATGTTGAGTAGAGATAGGGCGTATAGGCTTCAAACTCGGCGGCGCAGGTATCAACGCGGTAGTAATTCGCCACGATGCCGAGCGCCTTACGCCGTTGACGCACGGCCATTTCATCCACTTTTAACAATTGCGCGATGTAGGCATCGGCAAAGCCGTATTGTTTGAGCTTGCGGAAGTCGTCGGCGCTTAGTTCGTGCAATGGGTCATCGGCGCGGGCGGCGTGGTCGAGTACGCTCTTGTGGATTTGCATCAACTCCGCCATTTGTTGCACAAACCAGGGGTCAAAGGCGGTATTGGCGACGACCTCATCCACCGATACGCCGTTATACAGGTTTGCAGCCACCTGGAACAGGCGTTTAGCCGTAGCGACTTTTAAGGCTTGTGGCGGCACGTTGTCTAAGTCTGTGCCAAAGCCCATAATGCCAATGTCCAATGACCGGATGGCCTTTTGTAACGACTCCGGGAAGGTGCGGCCAATCGCCATGACTTCGCCAACGGCTTTCATCTGCGGGCCGAGGACGTGGTCGGCATCGGTGAACTTCTCGAAGTCCCAGCGCGGGATTTTGACGACCACATAATCTAAGGACGGCTCGAAGCTGGCCGGGGTTTTGCGGGTGATGTCGTTGGGGATTTCGTCCAACGAGTAGCCGACGGCGACCAACGCGGCGATCTTGGCGATGGGGAAGCCGGTGGCCTTGCTTGCTAACGCCGATGACCGCGATACACGCGGGTTCATCTCGATGACGTACACCTCACCGTCAGCGGGGTTGATGGCGTATTGCACGTTTGCGCCGCCAGTCGCCAAGCCGACCTTATCAAAGATTTTGCGTGCCATGTTGCGCAGGCGTTGTAATTCCTTGTCGGTGAGCGTTTGCGCTGGGGCGACGGTGATGCTATCCCCGGTGTGTACGCCCATCGCATCGAGATTTTCGATGGTGCAGACGACGACAAAATTGCCGGTGCCGTCGCGCATGATTTCAAGCTCGTATTCCTTCCAGCCGAGTAAGCTATAATCCACCAAGATTTGATTCACCGGGCTTTGCTGCAAGCCATTGCGGGCGACTTGGCGCAGTTCATCGGCGTTATAGGCCACGCCGCCCCCGCTCCCGCCGAGTGTGAACGATGGACGCACCAACACCGGATAACTGATTTCTTCCGCGACGATCAACGCTTCGTCAACGGTGGTGACGACTTGGCTTTCCGGTGATTGTAAGCCGATTTCGGTCATCGCGTCTTTAAAAAGCTGGCGATCTTCCGCGAGTTGGATGCTCGTCATAGATGCGCCGATGAGTTCGACATTGTGGCGTTCTAAAATGCCGTGTTCTTGTAGTGCCAAGGCCAGGTTAAGCGCGGTCTGCCCGCCGACAGTCGGCAGCAGTGCGTCCGGCCTTTCCGCTTCGATAATACGCTCGCAGATTTCCGGCGTGAGTGGCTCGATATAGGTGGCATCGGCAAATTCTGGGTCGGTCATGATAGTAGCCGGGTTGCTGTTGACCAACACGATACGATACCCTTGGGCGCGGAGCGCCTTACATGCTTGCACCCCGCTGTAATCAAACTCGCTGGCTTGGCCGATGACGATTGGCCCGGAGCCAATGACCATAATTGTGTGGATGTCTGTTCGCTTAGGCATAATTCCCTTTCATCCGGTGGAGATAAACGGATAATATCCTTATTATAGGCGCGGGCACGTCAGGAAAGTACACAAATATAAGTAGCAAGGTGTACAAACATGCCCTATGCAGCGTACAATACAAGGTATGTTTGTTGATATAGTGTTTGAGAGGGGGCATGATGTCGCATCGTGTTATTGCTGGCAGTGCCAAAGGGCGTAAGCTCCAACTTGTGCCGGGGAATACCACCCGCCCGGTTAAAGATTTAGTCAAAGAATCGGTATTTAACATCATCGGCGTGGATATTGTCGATGCTGCGTTTTTGGATTTGTTCGCCGGGACGGGCGCAGTAGGCATAGAAGCCCTCAGCCGGGGGGCGGCACAGGTGGTCTTCTGTGATATGGAACGTCTCGCCATTAAAACCATCCACGAAAACCTGAAGCATACGCAATTAGCGGATCGTGCGGTTGTGCGCCGCACCGACTCAATGGCGCTCATTGAGGGAAAACCGCCTCAAAATGCCTATGATTTTATCTACGTTGCACCGCCCCAATATAAAGAACTATGGGTAAAGGCGCTGCAAATTCTGGATAAAAATGATGGCTGGATCGGTGAGCATACCCAAGTCATCGTGCAGATTGATCCTGACGAATACCAAGACCTACGCTTCGATCACCTAGAAGTGGTGGACGAGCGAAAGTATGGTAAAACCAAAGTTGTTTTCTACATGCGTAAGGAGATTGCGGTCGATGGTTAACCAAGAATATATGGCGCAGTTAGAGGCTATCGCCGATGAATTGATGACGGTCTTTGAAGTTCACGCGCCACCCGTGCCGATTGAAACGATGCTCCAAAATGCCCCAAACGGTATGTGGGATACTGTTGATGTCAATCAGCTTTCCGGGACATTCCTCAGCGTCACAGATCAATATTCGCCGCGTATGTCGTTAGCGCGGTTGTTGGCGCGGCACATCGCCAATAGCGCCTGGGGGCAAGAGCGCAACTTGCTAGACATCCTCTCCCAAGATGAACAATACATCCGGGCTTTTGCGCGTATGATTATCATGCCGCGTGAGATGATTAACAGCATGACGGGCAGTATGCGCACACCGGGGACCATCAACTTAGAGTTTGAAGTGCCGGAAGACGATGCGAAGAAGCGCCTCGCGGAAATTACATAACTTTGTAAGGGCGGCAAGAATGCCGTCCGCCATTAATCC
>DAOTTT010000275.1:0-8560 GCA_034437635.1 Anaerolineae bacterium
GATAAGTGTATCCAACACATTAACGAGCATTATAAATATATTATACCCCCTATGATTAGGGTTGCGAACAAGATTTGAATTTTCCAATATAATAAGTAGGATGACTGATACAGCATAAAAAGCGATTTTGCGATGAACCGGGTCTTTGTTTCTTATTCACGCCGCAACCGTACCTTTGCCGAGCGCCTCGCACGCGACTTAAGTGACGCGGGTTTAGATGTTTGGGTGGACTTCCGGCAGATCCATGCTGGGGAGATGTGGGAGCAGGAAATTTACCGAGGGATCGAACGCTGTGAGATGGTCGTCGTCTGTTTATCCCCGGATGCTGTACATAGCGAATGGGTGCAACGCGAGGTCAACACCGCCAGAGAACTGGAAAAAGTCATCTTGCCGGTGATGGCGGTGGACGCATTGGCGGAACTGCAACAAGAACCGACGTTGCAATGGCTGCTCAAAATTCACTTTATTTTGTTTGAGGATAATTACGAAACGGCCTTCCCGGAATTGCTGCGGGCGTTACCGGGGCGGCGGCGTGTCGGCGCGTATGATGTGGTAGACCCGGAAAAGGTGAGCAATCCGTTTAAAGGGCTTGAAGCCTTCCAGCAGACGGACGCGGCGTTTTTCTTCGGGCGCGAAACTCTGATTGATAAATCGTTGGCGCGGCTGCGCGAAGACCGTGATTTACGCTTTCTGGCCGTTGTCGGGGCGAGCGGCAGCGGTAAAAGCTCGTTGGTGCGGGCGGGGGTACTCCCGGCACTCAGGGCGGGCAAATTGCCCAACAGCGAGACATGGCGTTTGGCGATCTTCACGCCAGGGGAGCGCCCGGTATCTGCCCTGGCGGATCGGCTCTCGCCATTGATGGCAAACGGCGAAGCGTCCTCCATCGCGGCCATGCTGCACGAGTCGCCGGATTACTTCGACGTGTTGACCGATTATACGCTGGAAGGTGCGCCGGATACGGCGCGGCTGGTGCTGGTGGTCGATCAGTTCGAGGAGGTCTTCACCCGTGCTTCGGATACGGAAGCGGAGAAGTTCTTGCAAATCCTGTGGCACGCAGTCGCCAAGCCGGACGGACGCGCCCATGTGTTGATTACCATGCGGGCGGATTTCTTCGACCGTTTGAGCCGTTACCCGGATTTAGCCGCGTTATTCGAGCAAGAAAACATGGTCATCGTCACCGAGATGACCCCGCCGGAACTCCTACGTTCCATCGAAGGCCCAGCACGGGCGGCAGGGCTGACGTATGATGCCGGGTTGTCGCAGCGTATCTTGGAGGAAGTCCGGCGGCAACCGGGGTCTTTGCCCTTGCTGCAATACGCGCTTAAGGAGTTGTTCTTGCGGCGCGATGGCCTGCGCTTGACGACTGAAGCCTATGAGGAGATCGGCGGGGTGCAGCAGGCGCTCGCCCAACATGCGGAAACGGTCTACCAGCAATTCAGCGCGGCGGAGCAGTCGATTATGCGGCGCGTGATGCTGCGCTTGGTGGAAGTGAGCGACAGCGGCGAGGCGACCCGGCGGCGCATCACCCGCGAAGAATTGCAGTTCCGCGATGTGAGCGAACACGTCGTCCAAGAGTTGATCGACGAATTGACGGCCAGCGAGTCGCGCTTGCTCATCGCCAGCCGCCAGATCACGGCGAAGGGCGATAACTCGCGCCCGGTGACGTATATTGAAGTCAGCCACGAGGCGCTGATCCGCGAATGGGAGCGCCTTAAGGATTGGGTGGCGGATAACCTGGAAAATCTGCGCTTAGGTGGGGAAATTCTACAAGCGGCGACGGACTGGCGCACTAGCAGCCAGGATAAAGCGTATTTGCTGACGGGTAATCGCTTGTTGCGGGCGCAAGACTGGCTCAAAGAAGCAGATGCGTCGCCTTTACAGCGGGCGTTCTTACAAGCCAGCATAGAAGAAGAGGCGCGTCGTCGCCAAGAACGCGCTGAGGAAATTGAACTTCAGCTTGAACTCCAGCGCAAGGCCAACAACCGCCAACGCTTATTTATCACCGTGTTGGTGGTAGCTGTGGTGATCTCTGCGGTGTTGTCGTTTATCGCGTTCTTAGCGCAGCAAGACGCAACCCGCCAAGCTGAAGTCGCGGAAGAGCAGACCATCCGCGCTGAAGAAGCGCAGGCCAACGCGGAGTTCAACTTGCAACGGGCGATCAGCCTATCGCTTTCTGCCAGCGCCCAGCGTGAACTGGATGCGTTCAACATTGACCAAGCGGCGGCGTTGGCCGTTAACGCCAACTTGGTCGATCTGGATCAGGGCGACATCCCGGCGCAATCTGAGCAGATGTTGGCCGATGTGGTCTTCCACCCAGGGACACGCCACATTTACGATACAGACGGCGTGCTGCCAAGTGGCGTTGCCCTCAGCCCGGATGGTACGCGGGCGGCGTTGGCCTTCGGTAGTCAGATCAACATTTTGGATGTGACCGTCGAAGCAGTGGAAACCGACGGCGACCCCAGTAACTTGATCTTGCGGTTGCCGCTTGATGGTACACAAGGCCACACGGAAAACATCACGGCGTTGGCTTATAGCCCCGCCGGACGTTTGATCGCCTCTGCGGATAACGTCGGCACGATCATCCTATGGGATGTCTCCACCAATACGCCGATCTACACGCTGCAAACCCATACTGAAGCCGTCAACAGCGTGAAGTTCAACGCGAATGGCACCTTGTTAGTCTCCGGTGGGGAAGATCAGCAGGTGATTTTGTGGGATGTGACGAGCGGCACGCCTACCAACATACTCACGAACTTTGGCGCGGCGGTGCGTGATGTCGCTATCCACCCTAATGATACGATCATCGCCGCTGTGGGCGAAGATACCGGCGTGCGCATCTGGAACTTGGGCGATGGACAATCCAACGTATTAGGTAATGAAACGGTGCCGGGGCATACGGGCTTTGTCAACGTCGTGACCTTTGGCGCGAGTGACAATACCAATCTGCTGTTTTCCGGTGGGCAAGAGAGCGAGATCATCGCCTGGAACTTCATCACCGGGCGCGTGATTGACCGCTTGGACGAGCACGAAGCGCCGCTGACATCCATCGTCTACACGCCGTCGGGCAACACCTTCTTTACCGGCGATGAGGACGGCGTTGTCATCTGGTGGGATGGCCTCGCCCGCCGCCAGATTGCCGCTTTTGGCGATCATGTCGGGTCAATCACCGCTTTGAGCGTCGATGCGCAGGCGACCACGCTATTTTCCGGCGGGGATGATAGTATCGTGCGCGTGTGGGATTTGGTCGATCCGTCGTCTATTGGCACACTAGAGGTGTCGTCTTCTCGGCAGCGCACACAGGCCATGTTCAGCGGTGATGATCGCTTGATCCTCACGGCATCGTCTAACGGTAACGTGCTGCTCTGGGACGCGCAACAGCAACTCATTATGCAGCAATTTGTGGGCGGCCATGCGGATGAAGTTGAGATTATGGCGGCGACACTCAGCCCGGACGCGCAAACGCTGGTCACGGCGGACAACGCCGGGGTGATTGTGCTGTGGCGCACACGCACCGGAACCCCGGTGGCCGTTCTTGATGATACGGTGGACGATATAGACGGGCATCAAGCGCCTGTGCAGACGATTACCTATTTTGACGATGGCACCCGCGCCGTCACTGGGGCGGCGGATGGGTCTATCATCATCTGGAATCTACAGACACCCGGCATTATCGCCAGCTTTGCCCCCGGTGCGAAGAATGTACTCGGCCACCAAGAACCTGTCAACGATATTGCTGTGCATCCGAGCGGGGCGTTTATCTTCTCTGCATCGGATGACGGTTTGCTTATCATGTGGGACATTAACCAAGCAGCGGCCATCGCTGAGTACGATTTCCACAACGACAGTGCCATCAACGCGGTGGACTTCCACAGTAGCGGGGAGTTTGCTATCTCCGGTGCGGCGAATGGCACCGTCGTACTGTGGAACACATCAGGGGATTTGACCACCCGCGAAGGGCGCGAGTCGGTTATCACGCGCTTTGATGCGCATGATGGCATGGTGACGGATGTCGTCTTCTCGCCGGTACGCTCGCAATTTGCGTCAGCGTCCTTATCAGGTGAATTGAGCTTGTGGGATATTCGCCGCTTCTTGGATGCAAGCGAAGACGACGCGATTGATGCGCTAGAGACGGCCATCGGCGGGACAGGCAGCATCTTGGCCTTGCGCAGCTTTGAAGCACCGCTTTTGAGCAGCTTTGTCAATTTAGACTTTAGCAATGATGGGCAGACGATCGTCGCCGGCCTGACAAACGGTGAGGTTAAGCTGTTCCGCGTGTTGGCGTTCCAATCAGACTTGTTGAGTTATATGGCCGCCTTCCGCGAGGTGCCGCTGCTGACGGGGGCACAACGCGAGCTTTTCCAGATGGACCCGGTAGAGCAAGAGGTTGATGGCGTAATCTTTGAAGACCCGTATCCCTATACGTTGCCCACGTCCACGCCATCATCAGCATGGAACCAGCTTGACGTTGGGCAAATTGCCATTGTCAACACCACTAATGGCGATCTGTTATTTGTGCGTTCTACACCCGGCGGGGAGGTCATCGCACGCTTGGAAGACGGCACACGCTCAACCATCGTCGGCGGGCCGCAAGAAGCCGACGGCCTCAACTGGTGGCAGATCGTCACGGGTGATGGTGTTGAGGGTTGGGTAGCGGCCAATGATGGCACGTTACAATTACTCGTGCCGGATGGCTATTAGGTGATCGTAACCGAAAACTAACACAGGCACTATTTGCGGGTGCGAACACCTGTGCTATCATTACAGGATGAATGCAACAAGGAAAAATGACCTTGCTTGAAATCAAAACAATAGGCGTTCTCGCGCATCCATTGCGCCCGCCGACTTTCCCCATTGCAGAAAACATTGGGCAAATTGTGCGGGCGCGTGGTTTGCAAGCGTGGGTACACACGGAATGGGGGGCGGACGATGTGCAAGCCGCCGTTGCCACCGCTGATGTCGTGGTCGCCATCGGTGGTGATGGGGCCATGCTACGGGCGGCGCGGGTTTGTGCGCCGTATAATGTGCCTGTGCTCGGCATCAACATGGGGCAATTGGGCTTTTTAACGGAGATTGCCAACCCCGATGATTGCGAACGCGGGCTTGCGTGGATGCTTGACGACCAATATTGGATCGAAGAGCGGATGATGCTCAACGCGGCGATTGTGCGCGATGAGCGCGTTATCCTGGCGGGTGACGCGCTAAACGATGTCGTCATCAGTGGCGATAACGTCGGGCGTATGATTACGCTGGAGACGTTTATTGATGGCGATTGGACGACTGCCTACGATGCCGACGCGCTGGTAATTGCGACGGCTACCGGGTCAACGGCGTATGCGCTGGCCTGTGGTGGGCCGATCTTGCCGCCGGAACTTAAAAACATCTTGATCGTCCCGGCAGCGCCTCACCTGAGCATGTCCCGCCCGATTGTGCTATCGGAAGGCTCCGAGGTGGTCGTTGAGCCATCTTCGCGCAACCGGAGTGCGGTGCTGCTGAATGCAGACGGCGCAACCCTGGGCGAAGTTGCGGCGGGGGATCGTGTGCGCATCCGCGTAGGTGAGCACGTCACGCGCTTTGTGCGGATGCGTGGCCGCAATTACTTTTATCGTTCGCTTTTGGATCGCCTGGAACCGCGTGTTCGGCGCTAGTGGATGTGATAATGACAACCGATCAATTTGACGACGAGATAATCTATTGCGCGGTGCATACCGACCGCGAGACAAGCCTCCGGTGTAACCGCTGCGAGCGGTATATGTGTGCACAATGCGCGGTGAATACGCCGGTGGGCTACCGCTGCCGCGAGTGTGTGCGCCAAGTCGAAGACCGTTTTTATAACGCCGAACAACTGGACACGCTCAAGGCGTTTGCGGTTGCTGCGGGTGTGGCGTTAATATGTGGTGTGGTGCTCGGCTGGCTGGGTCGCTTGGCGCTGTTCGTGGCGATTGTGCTCGGTTTCCCAGCGGGTGCGTTGATTAGCCAATGGGTCGTCAACGCCGTGAACAACCGCAAAGGGCGCAATAATTGGCAGTTTGCCGTTGGGGGTGTTATCGTCGGTGTGGTGCTTGGGGCATTCATCGCCGGGTTATTCTCATATCCATCGGAATTCAGCACGTTTTATGAGTTATACAATGATCTATCACCTGGTGAGCAAAATCGCTTTGCCATGACGGGCGGTGCGCTACCCCCCACACAGATTGAATATGCCCTGGAGCAAGTGGTATCTTTAGGGACGATTATTTTTACTGGCCTTGCTGCATATGCAGTCTATCTGCGGATAAAATCGTAACATGCTAGAAGAAATACGAATTCGTAACTTTGCTATCATCGACAAGCTGGAATTAGAGTTCGCCAATGGCTTTAATGTCATCACGGGCGAGACGGGCGCGGGTAAATCCATCATCATCGATGCGGTGGAACTGTTGCTCGGCGGTAAAGCGGATGCTTCTATGGTGCGCTCCGGTGCGGATAAAGCCATCATTGAGGGCGTTTTCG
Source organism: Anaerolineae bacterium (assembly GCA_034437635.1). Taxonomy (GTDB): domain Bacteria; phylum Chloroflexota; class Anaerolineae; order Aggregatilineales; family Phototrophicaceae; genus J038. The sequence continues at coordinate 6,493 of DAOTTT010000275.1, forward strand.
GCTTGGAAGGGCACATTAAACAGCAAGTTTTAGCGGTGCTCAAAGCGGAAGACTTGCTCGACCCGAACGGCGACGACGTGGTGACGCTCTCGCGGGAGTTGCGCAGTAATGGGCGCTCGTCAGCGCGGGTCAACGGCTTGACCGTCAAGCAGGCGATCTTGCGCACAGTGGGCGATATACTCGTAGACATACACGGCCAAAGCGAGCATTTGAGCTTATTCAACCCGCCCCAACACATTAACCTGCTGGATCGCTATGCTGACTTAATGGACATCCGCGAAGCCTTGCGCACGGTAACGCTCAACTTGCAGGATGTCCGACGCGAGATCCGGTCATTGCTGGAAGACGAAGCAGAGCTTAAAAAACGGGCGGATCGGCTGCGGGCGACGGTCGAAGAGATCGACGCGGCGGCGCTGGAAGTAGGCGAGGATGACGAACTTAAAGCGGAGCGTAATCGCCTAGCCAACAGCGAACAACTGGCGAAACTCGTCACAGAGGCCACGCTGATCTTAAGCGGTGGTGATAATATCGACGACCAACAACCGGCGATTGATCTCTTGCAGCGTGTGTCGCTGTTGATGAGCAAATTAGCGGCGATCGACCCGGATTTGGGCGATGCAGCCGAACTTGCCGAGGGGGTCTCCGCACAGGCGCAAGAACTGGCGCTGGAGATCGCCGGGTATGGCGACGAAGTGGAGTTCGACCCGGTGCGGCTCAACGAGATCGAAGAACGGCTGGAAGTCATCAACGTGCTTAAGCGGCGTTACGGCCTGACGATTGAGCTAGTGCTCGACCAGGCGGAAGCCGCCCGCACCGAGTTAGAGAACATCGACAACAGCGAAACGCGGTTGGTGGAACTGCGCGAAAAAGAGGTGACGCTGCTCAAGCAGATCGGCGAAATGGCGGCGAACATCAGCAAAGTACGCGAGCGCATCGGCAAGCAGTTGAGCAAAAAGGTCGAGACGGAGCTTAAAGATTTGCGCATGGATCGCACCCAATTTGCGGTTGATCTGATGCAGACAGTGGATGATGAAGCCGGCTGTTATGTGGGCGATAAACGCTACAAATTCGATTATACCGGCATCGACCATGTGGAATTTATGATGAGTGCCAACCCCGGCGAACCGATGCGCCCCTTAGCGAAGGTCGCCAGCGGTGGCGAGGCCGCACGTATTATGTTGGCGCTCAAGCGGGTGCTGACTGCCGCCGACCACACCCCGACGCTGATCTTCGATGAGGTCGATCAAGGCATTGGTGGGCGTATTGGTAGCGTCGTCGGGGAAAAGCTATGGAGCTTATCCGATGGGCATCAGGTGTTGGTAGTCACGCACTTGCCACAGCTTGCCGGGTATGCGGATCGTCACTTCCGCGTGAGCAAGCAGTTGAGCCAAGACCGCACCGCCACAGAGGTTATCCCGCTGGAAGGTGATGCTCGCTTAGACGAACTCGCGGAGATGCTTGGCGCGACGGGCGAGGGTAGTAAACGCAGCGCCCAAGAGATCGTCAACGAGGCGAACGCCAAAAAGGGCGTGATTAGTTCTTAACATAAAATTGGTACGCATCATACCACAAAATTAGTAACGACTCAGCTATGCCCGCATCGGCTCAAAGCCGATGGCTAAACAAATGCTTGGAAGCCCATGAATGGGCTGTATACAATGATGACTCCTCTGAAAAAAGGTCATTTTGCCGGATTTTTGAGCCATTAGCCTACTTTTATGACCCGTTGTAAACCGCGATTTTGGGGGCATTTTGAGTTCTTTCAGTGGAGTCAATGATACTTCTCAATAATTAGCCCGTTTACGGGCTTTGCGGTTAGCTAGTCCCTAGTTTTGAACCGGGGCAGCGTGCAAATTAGCACATACTTGAGTAGTTACCAAAATTATCCGCTGCGCTCCGTTGATAGGGCTCAATCGTGTACAAAGCGCGTCATCGGGATCCCTTTGCCATCGGCTGAAATGACAGCTTTTGAACCCGCCGCAAGCCACGCCATTTTAATGGCAGTGGTTAGGCGGGTTTATCGTAGGCTTTAGCCCGCCTGATGTGTGGCTGGATTTTGCATCGGGGT
>DAOTTT010000276.1:0-11550 GCA_034437635.1 Anaerolineae bacterium
ATCTGAAGCAACTTTATGCGCTGCTTGCAATAAATGCAAGAAATCCGCCTCTTTTGCGATATGATGATCCACGTTTAACTGCGCGACAATCGCCTCCGGGTCACGTTGATGCACCACCGCAATCCCCAAGGCCGCCGCCGGGCCACTATCCCGGCCTGTCGGCTCAACAACAAAGTTTTCTGCCGGGATTTCTGACGCTTGTTCGCGCATTTCCTCAACGTAATTCGCTCCTGTCACGATGATAATGCGTTCCGGCGGGAACAACGACTCTAAACGCGCAATACTGACCTCGAACATCGTGCGGTCTTCAATGAGCTTGAGCAGTTGTTTCGGCTTCAGTTTACGGCTCATCGGCCAGAGGCGGGTCCCGCCCCCACCGGCCAAAATCACTGCATAATAATGATCGAACATAAGTTTATACCTTCTTAAAATTGCTGGTTTTACCAGAATTGGTGGAATCCTGTTTTAGCCCTTATCCCCAGTCCCTCTCCTAGCCGCAAAGCGGCGGTTGGAAGAGGGATTTAGGATGAGGGCAAGGGTAAATTCCATATTTCCACCCAAAACGTCAGAACGAGTAAAATTGAATGACTTCGTGCAGCCAAATGCTAAAAAAGCCGATTTTACAATCACATCATCTTAGTCTCTGTTGTTTGCCCGGCTATATTGCATGTGACCGACCATTTGTGCAAGCCCTTTTAATTCCAGCAAGGTCAATGTACTGGTCACTTGGGCGATTTCCATCTGGCTCATCCGGGCGATTTCGTCAATGTGAATGGGGTCTGCGCCCAATAGATCCAACAGAGCGCGTTCTACAGGGTTGGACGGCGCTACCTGCTCCGTCCTTACTTGTGTTTGCACCACATCATGCGCGATGTTCAACTCGTCTAATACATCTTTTACGTCCAAGACCAGCTTTGCGCCATCTTGGATGAGGCGGTTTGCGCCGCGTGCCATCTTATTATAGATGTTGCCCGGCACAGCGAAGACCTCGCGCCCTTGGTCGGCGGCGAGATGCGCCGTAATCAACGCGCCGCTGTTTTCCGGCGCTTCCGTGACAAGTACGCCCAACGATAAGCCGCTGATGATGCGATTACGACGCGGGAAATGCGATGGGCGCGGTTGTGTCCCTAACGGAAACTCGCTGATGATCGCGCCATGACGCATAATTTTCTGTGCCAGATCGCGGTTTTCCGCTGGATACAGCACATCCACACCACAGCCCATCACGGCGATTGTGCGCCCATGTGCAGCGAGCGCCCCTTGATGCGCGGCAGTATCCACGCCATGCGCTAACCCACTAATGATCGTCACGCCTTGGGCGGCTAATTGCTGGCTTAAGTCAAAGGTGATGTCACGCCCGGCTTTGGTCGCCTTGCGCGTACCGACAACGGCCAACGCCAGGTCATCTTGCGACAAAATGCGCCCACGCACATACAACAAAGATGGCGCATCGTCCATACGCCGTAACGCCGCCGGGTAGCGTTCATCAGCCATTGTTAACAGCCAAGCATCCGCTTTCTTGACCTGATCCATCGCAGCATCAAGGTCTAACGACTGCCGGAGCTTGAGCAAAGAATCGAGTGTCTTTTTACCGAGTTCACTGCTACGCAAGGCTGCTTGGGGCGCGTGCCAGGCTTCGCGGAGATCGCCGAAACGCTCGTAGAGATGCACAAGTCGCTTGGCACCAATGTTAGGCACCAGGCTAAACGCTAACCAATACTTCACATCGTCCAAGAGCACGTTCGCCTTATCTACAATTTGATGCCGTTTAGCATAACAGCCAATTTTTACGAATGTCAAGCCGTGCTACAATGACTGCGACTAACGTAAGCCAGAACAAGAACATCCTATGTACCTTGATGCTTTTACAATTTCTGCACTCGTAGATCACTATATGGATACGCTCGTCGGTGGCAAAATCCAAGATATCATCGACGTTGAAAAGTACGCCGTCGGGCTGGAGATTTACGCCAACCGACAGCGCCAATATCTGTATATCAGCGCGGATAACCAACGGCCACGCCTGCACGTCACGACGGACAAACTCCGCCGGGGCGTGCCCAAGCCGTCACAACTCGGCTTGCTGCTGCGGCGCTATGTGGAAGGCGGGCGCGTCGTCCATGTGAGCCAGCCCCCCTGGGAGCGCATCATTCACTTTCATATCGAAGGCGCAGAAGGCGAAGTTGAAATCGTCATCGAGCCGATGGAGCGCCGCGCCAACATCATCATGCTGCAAGACGGTCTCATCGTGGATAGCGTGCGCCGTGTTGGGCCGGAGGATAACCGCTACCGGCTCATCCTACCCAAGCATGAATACAACCCACCCCCACCGCAAACAGGCAAGCGCGACCCGTTCACGCTCACATTGGACGATCTCTATGGCTTTGTCGATCAAAACACCGACCCCAAGCAAAAGACCTTCCAACTCCTCACCGGGCGCTTGTTGGGCTTTAGCCCGCTCATCTCGCGTGAGATTGTCTTTCGTGCCAGCGGCGACATCCGCGAAAAAGCGGTTGATGCCGATCTCGACGCGCTCTATGACGCACTAAAGACTGTCATCGAACCGCTGCGTAAGCGCGAATGGCAACCCGGCATCGCGGAGACTGACGAAGAAGGCGTTAGCGCGTTTAGCGTCTACCCCATCACTTATTTAGAGGGGTGGCATCCAATCGACAATATCAACGCGGGCTTAGTCGCTTATTACGGCGCACCAGTGGGCGAAGAAGCCTACGAAACCGCCAAAAAACCCGTCTTTTATCAGCTTAAGGAAGCCCGCGCTCGCTTAGAGGGCAAGCTAAAGTCTTTACTCGACTCGCAGACCGACGACAGCCAACGCGAGGTCTTGCGCCAAAGCGGAGAACTGATCTTGGCGTATCAATACGCGCTGGAAAAAGGGCAAACGGAACTCAAAGCGCAGTATACACCCGATCAGCCGGAACTCGTCATCCAGCTTGACCCCAAGCTATCGCCATTGGACAACGCTCAACGCTACTTCACCCGCTACAACAAAGCCAAACGCGCCCTTGAGGATGTCCCGGCGATGATCGACGCAACACGCAACGAAATCGACTATTTAGAACAACTCGAAACCGATCTGACGATGGCGAGCAATTGGCCGGAGATTGACGAAGTGCAGCAGGCGCTCCAGGCGGGCGGCTACTGGAAAGGCAAAAAGGGCAAACGCATCAGCGGCGGCGGGCAAAGTGCGCCGATCCGCGTTGTATCCGGCGATGGCTTTGTCATATGGGTGGGGCGCAACAGCCGCCAGAATGAAATTGTCACGTTCAAAAAAGCACGCGGGGATGATCTATGGCTCCATGCGCGGGATGTCCCCGGCGCACACGTCATCATCAAAAATGATGGCCGTCGCATCCCGGATGAAGTCATCGACCAGGCCGCCGCCATTGCCGCGCATTACAGCAAACGGCGCAACGATGGCAGCGTGCCCGTTGATATAACCCGTATCAAATATGTCAAGAAAATTCGCGGCGCAGCCCAAGGGATGGTAACCTATCGTAACGAGCGCACGATCAACGTGCGCCCACAAAACGAAGAGGCTTTCGACTAGATCATGGTGTTGAGCGTGCGGATGCGCTCCGCCATGACGTGCATCACCTGCAAAGCAAAAGAGGGCGTTTCGTGCAGCAGATAGAGGAAATGATATTTATCAACGGGGACGATTTTACAGTCCGTCTTGGCGATGGCCGCCGCCGCACGCGGGGCCGCATCGACAAGCGACATTTCGCCGAAGAAGCGCCCGGATTCGACGGACTCGACGACTTTATCCCCGTAGACAATATCGACCTCACCTTCTTTGACAGCATACATAATCTTATTGCTGCTGTCTCCTTGGTCGAAGATGACATCACCCACTTTAAACTCAATGTAATCATCATGATTCTTGAAATAATCAACAGTTACCATAAATTAATTCTCCTCGCAGGATTATTTGATTGATTGCACCCGTAATTTAGCATATCTGCACAAGGTATGGCATAAATTACAAGAAACTTTTTACTATTTTGGAGACACCTTATGCAAAGACAACCACTCATCCCACCAACAGATAAACCACTGGACTTAAACGACTACGACGCTAACTACACCGCTGACCACGAACGCAGCGGGGCTAAGGCCGGGTTAAAGTCACTACAAGATCGCATGAAAGACCTACAAGATCGCCTCTATGCAGAAGGCAAACAATCACTGCTCATTATGCTGCAAGCAATGGATGCTGGCGGCAAAGACGGCACCATCAAACGTGTGTTTGAAGGCGTTAACCCCCAGGGCGTACACGTCGCTAACTTCAAAGCGCCGACCGCAGAAGAACTCGACCATGATTTCCTGTGGCGCATCCATCAAGAAACGCCGCGCCGGGGGATGATCGGCATTTTTAACCGCAGCCAATACGAAGACGTGTTAATCGTCCGTGTCAATCAACTGGTGCCGAAGGCTATCTGGCAAAACCGCTACGATCACATCAACAACTTTGAGCGTCTGCTTGCGGAGAGTGGCACCCGTATTCTCAAGTTCTACCTGCATATCGACAAAAAAGAGCAGAAAGAACGCTTTCAGAAACGCTTGGGTAAGCCGGATAAAAACTGGAAGTTCAACGTCGGGGATTTACCCGTGCGGGAAAAATGGAACGATTACATGGCCGCGTATACGGACGCGATCAGCCGTTGTAATACCGACTATGCGCCCTGGTACATCATCCCAGCCAACCATAAATGGTATCGTAACCTGATTATCTGCCGCACAATTGTAGAAACACTGGAAGATATGAACCCGCAGTATCCACCGCCGGAACCGGGTTTAGCCGATGTCGTAATCCCGGATTAAAAAAGGGGGCATTGCGCCCCCATCTTGCTTAATCGTTCAACACGTCAATGCCGGCCTGTAGCACCGGGTCTTCCCCGTTGGCAACTGCCGTCAGCGTCTCTAGCGTGACAGGCACTTCAACATCCGGGATAACGCCAATCCCTTCGATGATCGGTTGGCTTTCATCCGGCGTGAGAACGCGGGTATAGGTGTAATTTAGCACGATGCCATCCGGCAGGCTCAACTGATTGACCGAGCCACCAGCCCCGGCACTCGCATACTGCCCGACGACCGTCGCCCGGCCTGCATTCTGCAAGCCATAGCTAAAGAATTCGCACGCACTCGCGCACATTTCGTCAATAAGGATAACGACCTCACCGCTATAGACTTCCTCCGGTGACGGCGCATACAACGGCGCGTTGAAGTCCGGCGCTTTTACGATGCCGTCATTCTGGAAGTCATAGACGTAGATGACGCTATCATCGACATAAGGCGCTTCTTCGCTGAAGAAGTAGCTCGTCATGATGGTTTGCATCCCACCACTGCCACCGCCATTACCGCGCATGTCAATCACCAAACCAGGGATTGCAAACTCGTTCAACTGTCGGACCATATCTTCCCAGATTGCCAGGGACGCATTGGTGCGCGTAAACGAAGGCACCGTCACATAACCATAACCGCTTTCCAGCAATTCATAGCTGACAGCCATCTCCGCGCTAGGGACATTCGCCAACAACGCATCAAAGCCCATCAGGATGTCATACGAGCCGGAGCGAATGTCTACAGTCGTTTCGTTCCCGTCTGTATCAAGATAGGTCAAAGTGATACTCTCCCCGGCGGGGAACAGTAACGACGCGCCGATTTGCGCGATACGCCGCGTTTCATCAGTACCGGGGAAGTTCGGCCAAAGCAGGGCATTGGCGATTTTTTCTTCAATCGGCGTACCGTTGACGGCGACAATCTCCGTACCAAAAGTGATACCGGCATCAACAGCGGGGCTATCCGGCGCGACTTCTTGCACAACAATCTTACCGTCGTCGGTTTCCGTAATCGACACGCCCAACGTGCCGCCAATCGGCAACAGATAGTTTAAGAACAAGCGCGAGAGCGTTTGATCGTCAATGGCTTCAGGGTCAATATCGGCGCTCACATGCGCGTCCCCGATGCGATGCACCAGTTCCACCAAGATGAAGTAATATTCGGCAGCGTCGCCTTCAATCGCTTCAACCTGTGACACGAACTCCGCCCGCAACGCTTCCCAATCCAAGCTGCGGTATTCGGTATAACTATATCGTTCGATCAGCAGATCAATGAGCGAATTGAACGACTCGATGTAAGTTTGATCGGAAAAGTCGATATTTTCTGCGAGATCAATCTCTTCGGAGTCAATCACCCCTTCACGCGAGCGATCAAAACGGAATCCATCGGCCTCAATGTGGACGATCGTATACCCTTGCGGCAGCGTCACAATCGGATCATCTTCCGTGAACATACGGCCATCTTCACCAAACCCCGCCGGGAAGCCCTGTGCATCATCCGGCGCATAGACCAAAATCGTGCCGCCCGTCACTTCCGGGAAGATAAGCTGCGTCTTGACTGACGTAATAATGGCGTTGCCCTGCTCCACGCGCTCAATGTACGAGTCATTGATAAAGTTTTGCGCGGCAGAAACGGTGTAAATCTGCACGCCGGGGTCGTCCTCACCGTCGAAGTCCACATCGCGGCGGCTGCCCTGCGGCGCTGCGGGGAGATCAATCTCGTATGTAAACGGCGATGTGAAGAAGTCGGAGGTCAAGCGGCCAATAATTTGATCGGATAGCGGGATCACGAATTGCAAGTCACGATCCACAATACCGGCTAAACCTTCGAGCAAAATCACTGGCTCGTCATAAATTAAAGGGATACCAAAGAAGCTATACGACCCGGAACCGACAATGCGCACCGGGCCACCTTCATCATTTTCAATGTCGGCTGGCGGGGGCGCATCCTGGGCGGCGATAGGTACAACCGATAGCAGCAAGGCCAGCAGTAAAAGACGTTTCATCATGTGTGTTTACACTCCTCATAGCAAAATATACAAAAACATCATAGCGGCAAATTGTGGATAACCTATGGATACGGCGTTAAATCTCGTGGACGACCCGCCGCGCCGCTTCCAGCACGCGCCCAACAGCGATCTCACGCACACATGGATGATGAACGGGATCATCGCCGCCCCAATCCAACACGCGGCATGGACGACAACCGATGTCAGTGGTTAACACATGATGCGATGCTGTTGGCCCCCATTGCGCGAACTCGACCGGATCCGCCGGACCAAAGAGCGCCACCGTCGGCGTTTGGACAGCCGCCGCCAGATGCAACGGGCCGCTATCCGGCCCCAGCACAACCAGCGCATCATCAAATAAAGCTGCCAACTGTCTTACGTTGGTATTACCAACGGCAACGCACGCCTCAACTTGCATCGCATCCATAATCTCATGGACGAGATTAAGCTCGTGGTCGCCCCCCGTGAAGACCGGGGTCGCGTCAAGCTGTGCGGCTAAGGTATCAGCAACCACCGCCCAATTCGCATTTGTCCAGCGTTTAACCGCCGTCCCGCTGCCGGGATGGATGCAAAAGTAGCGCACACCAAAGGGCACGCCACACGCATTGAGATACGCCCGCACGGTGTCCCGGTCGGCATCATCCACCGGGAAGCGAAAGACAACCGACTCATCAGGCGGCGTATCAATCCAGCGGGTGAGCAGGTTCAAATTCTGACGAACGGCATGTGTGTGGATGAACGGTTTTGCATCTGTGAGAAATGGCGCGACATCCGGCAGATTGTATCCGATGCGCACGGGTATCCCGGCCAGATGCGCCACCAGCGCCCCCCACCAATGATCCGGGCGCAGGATAACCGCGTGCGTATACCCGACCTTGCGTAAATTACGCGCCGTCCGCCATGCCAGGCGATACGGTGAATGTAGGCTCTCGTTACCGGAGCGGTTAAACCCAGGGAAATCGAGCGTCATCGCCGCGTCGAGATCGGCATAATTTTCTAAAACCGCCGCCGACCAAGGGCCAATCAGCGCGTGCAATTCAGCGTCCGGCAGGGCTTGACGCAGCGCCGCAAGCGCCGGGGTCGTCAGCAGCATATCACCAAGATGGTCAGGGCGGATCAACAGAATGCGTTCTGTTTCCGGTTGTGCCGCTTTGAAGATCGGCAGTCGTGCCACCATGCGCAGCAACGCCCGCCGGATGTAGTGCTTAGGCGGCATGGTGTGGTAGGCTTCCGCCATCGCCCGGTTACGCAGCACCAACGCTTCACGATCCATTACAACACCTCTAAGATAGTGAGTAGACGCGGCACCAGCACCGACCAATCGTAGGTCTGTCTTACGGCCTCTTGTGCGGCATCACGGCGGGCTGTGCGGCGTTGATCGTCACGCAATAAGGCGTTGACCTCTGCGGCGAAATCCGGCGCGGCATCGTGAATGGACATCGCCGCCCGTGCCGCAGCGTTTAAACCTGCCGCTGCGGTAGAAGTCGCCACAATCGCACAGCCGGAGGCCATCGCCTCCAGCAATTTAAGCCGCGTGCCGCTGCCCATCCGCAGTGGGGCGATGTAGACATCGGCATGATGCAAATACGGCTGCACAGACTCCACCCACCCCGTCAAGGTGACGTTCGGCATCGTCTTTAAATGCGCCAAGCGCGGATGCGGTCTGCGCCCGACGATAGTTAAGTGTGCGTCAGGGATGTGCGGCAAAATAGACTCCGTAAACCACAGCATCGCATCCACATTAGGCCGATAATCCATTGTTCCGGTAAAAACGATGTTCTGTGATTGCGCAAAGGGCGTATCAACCGCCATCTCATGATAACGCTGCGTCCAGATGCCATTCGGGATAACATGCGTCTGATCGTCATCCCGGAAGGGCGCGAGTAACGCGGCATCCTCCGCAGAAACAGCGATCACCGCATGGGCAAGGCGACACATCACCCGCTCATAGCGCCAAATGCGCCCAACCTGCATATACGAATACAAAGCCATCGGCCAACGTTTGACCTGTTGACGGTCAATGCGGAAGATCGTCCGCTGTAGGTCATACTCCGCGTTGAACGTATCAAAGACGCGCTTGGCTGTCGGTTGTACCGCCGCGACAATCGGCTGATAGCATATCGACTCGATGCCCTCAAATTGCACCACGTCGAACATCTCCTGCTGCAACAGATCGCGCAGACGATGGGCAAAGTCCACGTCATAAAATCGCTTGGCGATGTCCGGTTGGCGCGTCAACAGCAGATCGCCCAAGCGGTCAAACTTTGTGCGGTGCGGCGGTGGCACCGTCAACACGCGGATCACCGGGTTTACGTCTGTGGGGTCGCCTTCGTGGAAGCACAAAAGTGTTATGTCGTGCCCAGGTTGCTGCAAGCCTTCGATCAACCCATGCACACGGATCGCGCCACCAGAAGCCGGGGGATACGGCAAGCTCATCGTTATCACGAGTATATTCATGTTGTCATCACCCCTTCGTAGACTGCCCGCGCAATCCGTGCGGAATTCTCCCATGTAAAAAGCGCCGCCTGTACTTTGCCGTTCAGGATGGCTGTTTTACGCCATAAGCCATCATACATTGCCCGTTCGATAGCTTCCGCCAGCGCATCAGCATCGTTCGGGTCAACCAGCAGCCCACACCCGCCGACGACCTCCGGCAAAGAGGAATTATCGCTCGCCACAACGGGCACGCCGCACGCCATCGCCTCTAACGCGGGCAAGCCGAAGCCTTCATAATGCGAGGGTAGCACCAAGGCCGCTGCCCCATTATACACAGCCGGTAAACCGTCATCGTCAATATCATCACGGTGTATGATGTCATATCCTTTGGCCTGCATCACCTGGATACGCGCCCACGTTTCGTCAAACAACCAGCCCATGCGCCCGACGAGTAACAACGGCGGCGGGTTAATCAACAAGGTGTAAGCGTCGAGCAACGTCTCAATATTTTTGCGCGGTTCCAGCGTACCGACAAACAGCACATAATTTTCCGGCAAATTCAGCTTACGCGCCCATGCCACCTGATTATCAAATGCCATCGGCTTAAAGTTCGGCTCAACCCCGTGCGGTTGTACCGTGATTTTTCCCGGCGAGACATCCAACAGCGTGATAAGGTCGGTTTTAGTCGCCTCACTAACGGACAAAATATGATCGGCTTGGGTAACGGCCATCTCGATCTGGTCGTTATAGTAACGGATAGCATCTTTATCTTTGTGCTGCGGGAAGTGCAAAAATGTCAGATCGTGGACGGTAATCACATGGTGTTTAGCCCCGCGCCAAGGCGGGATAAAATCCACACTATGGAACACGTTCAAGCGATAACGTAAAAGCTCGACTGAAAGGGCTAAACGCTCCAGTCGATGATGAGGCGGTGTCCATAGGCGCGGCGCAGGGAAGCGCCACGTTAGCGCGTTTTGGCTGCGCTGACTATGAAACACCGTATAGCTATTTTTGTAATCCAAACGTGCCAGCGCTTCAACCAAGCGCCGGGTATACGTACTGATCCCGCCTTGTCGATAGGCGGTTATGCGTGCGTCAATGCCTATATGAGTCATGCCGATGAGTATAGGCGGGTTATAGCCAAAAGTCGATGATCTGTCGCATCAATCGACGCTCTAAAAGCACTTGCAAGGCATCATCCACCAGACGAAAGGCTTCCGGCGCATTAGCGCGGACGGCAATCACATAACCTTCTTGCGTCACATATTCGATATGCGGCTCCCATGTGTTGACATCACGGAGTAATGTCCGCGCCGTGACGAAATCCATCAGCGCCGCATCCGCCAAGCCCAAGCGCACCGCATCCAGCGCATAAGCCGGGGTTTCATAAGGCATCGTCTGGAACGCCGCCACCCGACGCAGCCATTGCCGCGCATGGGCATCCGCCGGGGAGCCGAACTCATACGCCAGCGCATAGCCGGGCAAATCACGCATGGACTTTAGCGCGTCGTCGTCCGTCACCAACACCAGCCCGTTGTTAAAGTAGCCGCGTGTATAACGCACATGACTTGTACGCCAGCCTTCAAACGGCAGCACCGCGATGACGACATCCACCTGTTCGGCCAGTAACGCATCGTAGAGCGCATCCACGCTCATCGGAGAAAACACAACCGGCAACCCAATACGTTGGCCTATGTTGCGCCCAACGTCAATATCAATGCCGACAATCTCGCCCGTTTCGTCGTAGCTGGCGAAAGGCGGGATACTCGGATCAATGGCGATATTAATCACGCCATCCGGGAAGCCTTCCAGCGGTTGCGGCGGGTCGTCGTTAGCGCATCCCACCAAGCCCAGAACCAATATGACGATCAACAAGCGCCTCATTGCGCATACTCCCCCGGTGGCGGCAACCATAACGCGCCGTCATCTTGCCAACCGCGTGCATAATTCTGCACAGCATAGTAAATGGGCTTCGGCTGGAATTCCGGCGTTACCAACGTGAAGTTATCCCGATAGGTGCCTTTGTCCGTTGGATGGCGGAAAATCCATAAGCAATGTTGCTCAACATACGGCCAATTTTCCGCCGACCAAGCAAACGCCGATAAAGTCTGCGCCACACGCTGCGCAGGCCGCACACCATAAACCCAACGATTGCTATCGTTCCAACCGCTTTCTGTGATGTAAATCGGCTTATGCTCATCACCATAAGCGATCATCAACTCGCGCAGCAGTTCCACCCGGCGGAA
>DAOTTT010000277.1:0-5535 GCA_034437635.1 Anaerolineae bacterium
GTCCAGTGATACCGGCAGCCGTGCCGATGCTGACGAAAACGCCTGTACCGATGATTGACCCTAACCCCATCATCATCGCACCGAAAACGCCCAACTCGCGCTTAAGTTCTGTATTGCTCATATACCCTCTGATTGATCTTTAAAGTAAGACCTGCATACCTGATTAGATCAAAGGAGTGGGCTAAAGGCAATTTAGCGTTTGGTGACAAAATCCATCACCAGCGGTCTTTATCCCTACAATGGACATAGAGACAGAGACAAGAATGCAAAGGAAAACGGAAAACACCTATGAAATTAGGCATGGTTGGTTTGGGTAAGATGGGCGCGAATATGACCCGGCGCTTACTAGACGGTGGTCATGAGGTCGTTGTGACAGATCTCAACGAAGATGCGATTCAATCCGCAGAAGATCATGGTGCGGTGGGTGCAAATGATGTCGATACTCTTATCGCTGCATTAGATGCACCGCGTGTCGTCTGGGTCATGGTGCCTTCCGGCGACCCCACAGAAAATACCGTACAGACGCTTAAGGAAAAACTCCACGCAGATGATATCGTCATTGATGGCGGCAACAGCAATTATAAGGATACCTTGCGCCGGGCTGAGTTACTCAAAGAAGTCGGCATTCACTTTGTCGATATTGGCACCAGTGGCGGGGTGTGGGGGGTGGTGGAAGGCTACTCCATGATGGTGGGCGGCGATGATACGGCGGTCAATCACATTACCCCAATTTTAGAAACACTTGCGCCATCGGCTGATAAGGGATGGGGGCATGTTGGGCCATCCGGATCAGGACACTTTGTGAAGATGGTGCATAACGGCATCGAATATGGCCTCATGCAAGCCTATGCAGAAGGCTTTGAGATTATGAAAGCCAAAACAGACTTTGCGCTTGACCTGCATCAAATTGCGGAAATCTGGCGGTATGGTAGTGTGGTGCGCTCGTGGCTGCTGGATCTCACGGCAAATGCCTTGGCTGACGATCAAGAGTTGTCACAGATCAAAGGTTGGGTGACTGACTCCGGCGAAGGACGCTGGATGGTATTTGAAGCCATCGACCAGGATATCCCGGCACCGGTGATTACGCTGTCTTTGATGGCCCGTTTTATCAGTCGCCAAGATGATAGTTACGCAGCGAAGCTCCTCGCGGCTATGCGTAATCAATTTGGCGGCCATGCAGTCAAGACGGAGTAGACTCAATGGCAGAGGTATGCGAACCCACCAGCATTGTTATCTTTGGCGCTTCTGGAGATTTAACGCAACGTAAGCTGATACCGGCATTATACAACCTGTATCACAAGCAGCGTTTGGCCGAGCACTTCCAGATTGTCGGCGTGTCGCGCACGACATTTTCGCATGAGGAATTCCGCGAGAAAGTGCAACAAGGCGTACAAACACACAGTGAGGCAACTTATGACGAAAACCTATGGCAGTCATTCGCCCAGCATATTTTTTATGTGCCAGGTAACGCGAAAGAAACCGATGATTATGCCAAGCTCGAAGACTTCCTGCGTGAGCGGGAAACCGAGCAGCGCAACCGCTTGTACTATCTATCGACCGCTCCATCACTATACATGCCGATTTTACAGCAACTCAAAGCGGCAAATATGGCAGAAGAAGACGAAGGATGGCGGCGTATCGTCGTAGAAAAGCCCTTTGGTTATGATCTCGACTCTGCACGAGAGCTTAACGCCATCGTACACGGTGCATTCCGCGAAGATCAAGTCTATCGCATTGACCATTATCTAGGGAAAGAAACCGCACAAAACATCCTGTTCCTGCGCTTTGCCAATACCATTTTCGAGCCAATCTGGAATCGAAATTACATCAGCAATGTACAGATCACAGTCTCGGAATCAGTCGATGTAGGCACACGCGGCGACTACTACGATAAATCCGGCGTACTGCGTGATATGTTCCAAAACCATCTGATGCAACTCCTATCGCTCACGGCGATGGAACCGCCTATTTCGTTAGATGCCGACCATTTACGAGATGAAAAAGCGAAAGCCATTAATGCCATTCGCCCGGTTAAACCAGGGGACACTGTACGCGCACAATATGACGGGTATCGTGATACGGATGGCGTTGACCCGGACTCTCAAACGCCAACTTACGCCGCTTTGAAGCTCTACATCGACAATTGGCGTTGGCATGGCGTGCCGTTTTATCTGCGCTCCGGAAAAGGCTTAAAGCGCAAAGCATCAGAAATTGTCATTGAGTTTTCGCAGCCTCCTGTTGCATTATTTGGCGAACACGCAAAATCAAAAGCCAATCCGAACGTGCTATCCATCTGCATTCAACCCGATGAGGGCATTCATTTGGGCTTTAAGGTCAAACGCCCGGATGCCCGCGAAGGGCGCTTAGTTGAAATGGAATTTCATTATGATGATGCGTTTGGCGAAGGTTCTATCCCAGAAGCCTACCAACGTTTGATTTTGGATGCGTTATTAGGGGATGCGGCGCTATTTGCTCGTGAAGATGAGATCACCGCATCTTGGCAAATTATCGACGCGATCCATGCATTATGGCGCGATGGACATAGCCCAGTGACACATTACACAAAGGGTAGTTGGGGACCCACTGAAGCGGATGACTTGTTAGATGGCGATGGCTTCGCTTGGCGCGTAGAATGCGAGCATGGCGATGACTGAAATCCGCCGCTTTGATGATGCAGAAGCACTTGCGCAGGCTGCCGCGCAGTTTTTCGTAGATGCGGCCAACGCTGCTATTAAGGCAAGGGGGCGGTTTAACGTCGTTCTCTCTGGCGGTTCAACGCCGCGAGACTTACATTGCATCCTCGCGCAAAAATTCCATGATGCCGTTGCATGGTCAAAAGTTAATGTCTTTTGGGGGGATGAACGTCCTGTTGCTCCCGATCATCCCGATAGCAACTATCACATGGCGAAAGAAACCTTGCTTGATGCTGTGCCTATCCCGCCGGAAAACGTTCATCGTATGCCGTCTGAACACGAGCCACAAGAAGCGGCAACGGCATATACTGAAACTCTCAAGCAGCATTTTGAAGGCCAATTCCCCACATTTGACCTTATCTTTTTAGGCATGGGAGATGATGGACATACCGCATCGTTATTCCCTGGTACAGCAGCTCTACAAGAACACGATCAATGGGTCATCGCTAATCATGTGCCGAAACTGTCAACATGGCGCATCACGTTGACGATCCCTGTAATTAACGCGGCACATCAGATAGCGTTTCTTGTGAGTGGAACGAAAAAGGCCGATACCTTGCGCGAAGTCGTCAATGGCCCTTATTTGCCGGAGCAATTCCCAGCACAATACATCGAGCCAAGTAATGGTGTTCTCATCTGGTTTGTTGACGAAGCCGCAGGTTCGCTCATCTGATGATGGGGATTGTACGCACATTTTTTACGCGGTATCGTACACAAATCGGTATTGTTATCTTGTGGCTGACGATGTTAATTATCGTCCGCCAAGTGATGGTTACTAATGATCTGAGTTTTGAAGATGTCGTGCAACAACTCCAAGATACGCTTGGCGACACATGGTATGGGCCACTGCTCTACATTGGCGTTTACATGCTGCGGCCTGTGTTTTTGTTCCCGGCATCCTTGTTAACAGCTTTAGCAGGCAACGTTTATGGTTTAGCGTTAGGGTTTGTCTACGGTATGATTGCCGGGACAGCCTCAGCATTAGTGCCTTATTTAGCTGGACGATGGTTTAACAAGAAAGATACAGTCATCGAGCAAGTGGACGAACAAACGCGGTTCAGGCGTTTCATTGCGCTGATGCAAGAGAATCCGTTCCAGGCTATTTTGACGATGCGCTTATTGTACTTCCCTTATGATACAGTGAGTGTTGTAGCGGGATTGCTGCGCATTAACATCGTCGGGTTCTTCACAGCGACAGCCATTGGTAATGTCTTTGGCACATTTGCCTTTGTCGGTATCGGCGCATCAATTGAAGGCGATCTTGCCAGTGGGCGTTTATCGCTTGATCCTGGCGTTTTTATTGTTTCCGTCTTGACCTTAATACTGAGTTTGGGGTTATCAAGATACCTCAATGCAAAACAAAAAGAGGAGTTGGAATAATGGCAGAAGCCTATGATTTAATCGTGATTGGTGCGGGGGCAGCAGGCTTAACCGCAGCAGGCTTTACAGGACGTGTTGGTGGGCATGTCGCTTTGATCGAGCGTGAAGCGTTCGGCGGGGATTGCACATGGACCGGTTGTGTGCCGAGTAAAGCACTGCTCAAGGTGAGCAAAACGATGCACAGTATCCGCACAGCCTCTAAATATGGCATCACCGTCGGGGAGCCGACCGTTGACATGGCTAAAGTGCGAGATTATGTCAAAGCTAGTATCGAAGAAATTTATCAACACGAAACACCCGAAGTATTTAGTGAAAATTACAACGTTGAGCCAGTCATCGGTGAGGCGCGTTTTATTGATGCGCATACAATCGCGGTCGGTGATCGGCATCTGACGGCGAGCAAGTTCGTCATCGCAACCGGCGCACGCGCCACCATTCCGCCTGTTCCCGGCTTGGAGGCTGTGCCATATAAGACCAATCAAAACATCTTTGACAATGACAAACTGCCAGAGCACCTTTTAATCATGGGGGCGGGAGCTGTCGGATCGGAAATGGCGCAAGCCCATGCGCGTCTGGGTGCCAAAGTCACACTGATGGATGTTGGCCTTTTTCCTATGGCAGAAGCCGAAGTCGCAGAGGTCATGCAACCACTCTTTGAAGAAGAAGGCATTACATTCATACCGAGTTTGGTCGCATCGGCCAAGATGGACGGGCAAGAGGTCGTACTCACCTTGCAGAACGGCGACGAAGTGCGCGGGGATATGCTGCTGGTGGCAGTCGGTCGCACGCCTAGCGTTAACCTCGGTTTGGAGAACGCAGGTGTGACCTACAGCAAGAAAGGCATCCCTGTAGATGACTATCTACGCACGAATGTGAAGCACATTTACGCTGTAGGCGATTGCACAACCGGCCCTAAGTTTACGCATTATGCGGGCTTTCAAGGGGGCATCGCTGGACGCAACTTGACTTTACCGGTTGTCAACAGTAAAGGTCATATGAGCACTGTCCCCTGGGTGATTTATACTGACCCGGAAATTGCCCATGCTGGCCTGAGCGAAGAGCAAGCGCGTAAAGAACACGGTGATAAGGTCAAGGTGTCGATGTTTTCGCTCAAACATGGGGATCGTACCGTTGTAGAAGACGATACCGCAGGCTTCATCAAATTGGTATATATGGGCAGCGGCAAGCTCTTAGGCGCGACTATTGTCGCCGGACGTGCCGGAGAGATGATCTTTGAACTCATGCTAGCTATCCAAGGTAAGTTGAGCATGTCCGGCATTACATCTCTTGTGCACCCCTACCCGACATATAATGATGTGGTCAAAAAAGCGGTATCAGAGGTTTACATTAAAGAACTATTTGAGGGCACATCGGGCAAGGCAATTGCTTTCGCTGGCAAGATGTTATTTTAAGAGGGATTTCACACAATGGATTTTGCATTTGGCACATACAGCAACGACAC
>DAOTTT010000278.1:0-8262 GCA_034437635.1 Anaerolineae bacterium
CGGAAGTACAGCTACAGTATGGGAATTCAGAATAATCCAAGGAAGAGGCTTGACAGCTTACTCACCAATCCTAAGACTAGCTGATGGACTATTTCAGCCCGGCTGTACTAGAGCTAATCTCCGATGCTAGGAAGTCCTTCGCCGTTGTAACCCCGGCCTACACCGCGATAGACAAAGCCCATTTCGCGCATTTTCTCCGGCTCGTAGATGTTACGGCCATCGACCAGAATGGGCGTTTTAAGAGCAGTTTTGATGCGCTCCATGTCCAATTGCTTGAACTCGTTCCAGGGTGTGGCGATAACGAGCGCGTCCGCGCCCTCTGCGGCTTCGTAGGGGGTTTTGCAGGCGACAATATCGGGCACGTCGTCCAGCGCGTTTTCTGTGGCGACAGGATCGTAACCGCGCACCGTTGCGCCGTTGTCAATCAAGTGTTGGATGATCGCTAAGGATGGTGATTCGCGGGTGTCGTCCGTATTTTCCTTAAACGATAGCCCAAGTACAGCAATCGTGCGGCCTTGCAGTTTGCCCTCAAACAAATCGTTGAGCTTGAGCGCGACATGCTTGCGTTGGAATTGGTTGATTTCCATCACGGCATGGAGCAAGTTAGGGTGCATCCCGTGTGTTTGTGCCATGTATGCCAGGGCGCTCACGTCTTTGGGGAAGCACGAGCCGCCATACCCAACGCCTGCCTGTAAGAAGTGATGGCCGATGCGCTTATCAAAGCCCATCCCTTGGGCGACTTCGATCACGTCCGCGCCGAGCTTCTCGCAGATGATGCTGATCTCGTTGATAAAGCTGATGCGGGTCGCCAGGAATGCGTTGGACGCATACTTAATCATCTCGGCGGTGCGTAGGTCGGTCATGACGATGGGCGCACGCAAGGGCAGGTAAAGCTGTGCGACGGCTTCCGACGCATCTTGGTTTAAGGAGCCGAGTACCGTGCGATCTGGTGTCATGAAGTCGGTCACTGCGGAGCCTTCACGCAGGAATTCCGGGCAACTGACAACAGCGAAATCAATGGGCTTGGGCTGTGCTTTGCTGACGATATTTGCCACCCAGTCACCCGTGCCCACTGGAACGGTAGACTTATTGATGATAATCAGTGGGCGATCCATCTTTTGGGCGATGGTCTCCGCAGCAGACCGCACATATTGGAGATCAGCTTCGCCATCAACGCCTTCGGGCGTACCCACGCAGATGAACACGAATTCAGCATCCTGTAAGCCTTCATCATACGACGTGGTGAAGTCCAGGCGACCCGCCGCGACGTTACGCTCGACCATGTCCTTCAAGCCGGGTTCGTAGATGGGCATTTTGCCTGCGTGCAGGTCCTTGACCTTTTTCTCGTCAATGTCAACGGTGATGACCTTGTTTCCCAGGTCGGCGAAGCATGTCCCGGTGACTAACCCGACGTACCCCGTCCCGATAACGCAGATGTTTTTCATCAGATTTCCTCATTTAATTGTGTGTGTCATGACATGATATACACAAGCTGACAATAAAAGTCTTAAGGTTGGCGCAATCTTTTCGCCATGAGTATATCCGGCTTGCCGATGCCATTGGCATCTGGAATCACGCCTACGATATGATAGCCTAGCCGCTCGTAAAATGTGAACGGATGATTCTTTAAGTTTTGTGATGAAGCTCCCATGTAAAGCCGGCATACTCCGGCAGGCTACCGCCCCAACCGATGACCGCGCCGCTTGCGGCTAATGCGGCTAAAACGATGTTTTCGGCATCGCCGCATTAGTCACGCACTTCGGCTTGGGCATCGGCTAGCGTGGGCCAGGCGGTCGGCCAATGTGTGGCGAAGCCATCAACGAGAAGCTGTGTCGCTTGCTGATGACTTTGGGCGTTGCGGCTGCGTAGATCAACGATGGTTGTCATTCCGCGAGCATTTCCTTGACGGCACGGCGACCAATCTCGACAGCGAAGTTTGTCCCGCGATCCCAGGGGTAGACTTGGCTCATGCTCGCCCAATACACATCTGGGATGGGTGTCTTTAGTGGCGGAATGTTCTTGCTATGGTTCACGCCGGGGACGGGCTGCGCATACGGCGCACGGAAAACCCACGACTTCTTGATCCAGGATTTGCGGAATTCCGGGTTGAATTCGTGCAGCACGTCCACAAAGCGGCGGGTGAGTTCTTCCTCGCTAATCTGGAAATACTCATGATCCGGGGCGACGTAATCGCCACAATAAACGATGACATCGCCGTTATAGTGTTCTTTGGGTAGCCAGTTGGTGTGTTCCACCAGTGCCAGGAACGGGAACTTGTTACTGCGCTTATCCGGGCTGCTTGCAGGGAGGTTCAGCCAGTAGGTGCCATCCGTCAACAAGGATTGCTCGAGGGTGAGGACAACACACAAAGCGCCGATACTCTCTAAGCTATCGACCTGTTGACCATAGAGTGTATCGTCCAGGTGGTCGCCGGTCATCTTGCGCAGTAAGTGCGGCGATGTCGTCGTGAGTACACGATCAAAGGCTTTTTGCTGGCCGTTGACGTGTAAAACAGGTTGGCCGTCGTGCCAGTCGATGCGCTCGACTGGGCTATTGGTGTGAATGTGGGCGTTGCCGGTTGCGATGATCTTCCCGGCGATGGCCTCCAATGCCGTTTGAAAGCCGCCTTTGAAGATGCCTAGCCGCAGGGATCGCGCTTTAATTCGCGCCCACATCCACGCCATATTCACCTCTTGGTAACGTTCGCCGAATTTGCCGATAAGCAAAGGCCGGAAGAATTTATCGTAGGCTTCTTTGCCCATATGATCGATCATCCAATCGTGGGCGGTTTCGCCTTCGAGGTCGATGCCGTTTTCTTTGAGCTTGAGGTATGCGCCCCATGCGCCCATGCGCACTGTGCTGATCGGCCCGATGGGTAAGAATATGGCCGATGGTGAAATCTCCGAGCGGTAAATTTTGTTATCAATCCAATAACTGGTTTTGGGTCGCGGGAAGATGACTTGATCCCACAAGCTCATTTCTTCCAGCAGGGCTTTGATGTCGGTGTCCGTCTCGAACCAGTGATGATAGAATTTTTCCAGCGACCACTCCCACCCTGTATCGCGGAAGCCTGCCGCGAGTCCGCCGACTTCTGCACCGGCTTCATAAATTTCGACTTGATGGCCGTCTTTGGCAAAGTCCCAGGCGGCGGCGAGTCCGGTTGCGCCTGCGCCGACGATGCCGATAGCGAGTTTTTTTGTCATTGATTAATCCTTTGGTAAGATTTTTACTACAGGTAATGAAAAGCCCGGTAAAATGTCGCCTGCGTCTAGTGTCGCTTCAGCGGTGAGTGTACGCAGTATCAGGCTATCCTCTGTGCCGGGTGTCCATACATCAACGATGCGCCGTCGAGGATCTACCACCCAGACCATTTGTGTCCTGCCGCTGATGTAAATGCGTACTCGGTCTTGCACACGTAGGGCGCTTTCACTCGGCGAGATGACCTCAACGGCAAGGTCGGGGGCCGCTTCAAATGTCACCCCACCCAGAGAGGTCAACCGTTCATGGCAGATAAAAGCCGCGTCCGGTTGAAAGGTATGTGCGTCATCAATTTCATAGCCGCCATCGGGTGTGGTCACGTAACCGAGTTGATGCTCTAGTACAAAAATATTGAGGTAGTGGATAATCAACCCGGCAACGATCGTATTGAGTTTGCTGGATGGCGGAATTTCTACGACAACTCCGTTGATAAGTTCCAGTCGCTTGGCTTCTTGTTGGATGCTTTGCCTGAATTGTTGGCGTGTAATAATGCGTGATTCAACCGACATAGTAGACCTCTTACGACCCAGCAGATGACTCTAGTTTATCAGATTCAAGCTCGTGGGCTTGGGTAATGGCGTTCCAACCCAGGCCTTGCCGGACTAAAAAGAAAAAACCGGCGGCGGTCACGGGTAACCAGACGACCAGATGCGTCGTGAAGGCATAGCTCAGGGCGAGGGCTTCATCCACCCCGGCGGCGATGAGTACGGCGGATGCGAAAAACTCAAACACGCCAATCTGCCCAGGGGATGCTGGGATAAGTCCGGCAAGGTTGGTTGTGCCGACGACGAGCAAGATGAGCGGGTAGCTGGCTTCGATGCCAAAGGCGAACGCCACCGCCCAGTAGGTGAGGGCTTCTACCATCCATGAGGCGTAAGAACTGCCGACCGTACCCGCGAGTTGTAGCGGCGTGCGGAGTCCTTCCAGCCCGCTGATGACATCTTCGCTGATGCGCTCCACGAGGTCGCCTAATGTGCCTGGCAACAAGCGCACCATGACCTGCACCAATTGGCGTAAGAGATTCGGGCGGGCGGCCAACACGAAAAATATCAATAAGGCCGTTATGAACACGGGCGCGGCAAAGCTCGCCACGCGCTGAATATCGTCGCTGACGACATCCACGAACAAAAGCGATACGATGACAAAAGTCAACATCACCAAGCCATCGAAAATGCGTTCAATGATGACGGTGGTCGCGCCTTTGACAATGGGCACGCCTAAATTCCGCTGAAGCAAATAGGCGCGTAACGCTTCCCCGGCGCGGAAAGGATAGACGTTATTGCCCATATAGCCGATGCAAACGAGCGGGTACATGGGTCTGTAAGCTGTCGGTTGGATGGCGCTCACCAAGAACCACCAGCGCAAGGTGATAATACCGACGGCGATAAAATAATTGGCTGCGCCTAAAAGCAACCATACTGGGTTCGCATTGCGCATTTCTTCCAGGATAAGGCCAGGGTTTAAGTTGCGGAACGCGATCCACAAAAACACCAAGCTGATCCCTAAGCCGACCAGCACGGCGAGTTGTTGTTTTCGACTCATTAAGTTTGCCTCCATAATCGGGGGCGATTGTAGCATAGGCTACGATCCGTCGTTATCCTCAAGGTCGCTTTGCCACCAGTCAAAGCCATCCGGTAGATTATCCATCCCGGCGGCAGGCGGATCGTTGTCGATGATCGGCGGGGCATATTGTTGCGCTTCGTCCGCAAGATAGGGCAGGCTTGGGATGGGATCCGGCTCGTAACGAATGGGGGACGGCGTGGTGGGGTTAGCTGCAACCGGTGTGCGTAATTGCTTCATCTGTAAACGTAAGATAGACAAAATAGCACCTAGCCCGAGAAACAAGGCCAGTGCGTTGAGGCCGAAGCCAATGACCGGCACTGCCCCAGCCAGCGATAAGATCAACACACCTACCCCCATGCTTATCCCCAGGGTTTGCCAATGCGTATAATCCACATTTTGACGGGCGATGAGGCGCAATAAAAAGCGCCCAATGGCGAGTGCGACGACCACACGGCCAATGTAGATCGCGGTAAAGTAAAAAATGCTTGCGCCGCCTACATTGACCAAGCCCAACACCACGCCGCCAAACAGAACGACATTATCCAGAATGGGCAAGGTTGTTAGCAAAATAACCAGCAGAACACTAAACAGCGCGAAGATCAAAATAACGGGGAAAGACAGGATAAAGCTCAATAGGCCAATGCCCAACGTCGAAAGGGGGTAAGTCTGCAAGGTGCGCACAGGTGCTTGGATGTAACGCGGGATAAACGCCACACACAAGATGCCGATGAAGGCCAATGCCATAAATTCCCGGAAGACGACATTAAGGTAACGGCTTAGGCTACGTGCGGATTGCTCGACAGGCGTACCCGGTAAGATCGCCGTTGTTGTTGAATTGAACTCCGGGATGCCGCCGACATTGCCCACTGGACAGCGAATATCACCAGGGTTTGCGCCTGTGTATGTCAAATCTCCGCTGATCTCGCATTGTGTTTGTGCGTCTTCCGGCGGGGCGATGATTAGCCCAGGGTCGATGAGTTCAACTTCAAATGGGAAGGGGATCAGTAAGGTTTCGATCTGTGAGGATGCGCCATCAGACTCGGAGTTGCCGACAGTTGCGGTAACATCTTGGCCGATAAAGCCGCCGATATTCAGCGCCGACCCCCAAAAGTTGATCTCGCCGCCGACATCGCCATTCACGATAAGCTGATAGCCCAGGTTGGTGATATTGCCAGGGATGATGCTGTTACGGTGAATGGTATTGCTCAGGTTAACGCTGATGAGGCTGCTATTGGTGCTTAAAAAATCGCTGGAGTCGCGCACATCTAGGCTGATGCCTGCCCAATGAATATCTTTGCCCAGTGTGCCTTCGACGGTAAGCTCACCGCCGAATAGGTAAACGCTGCCGTCCACTTGTCCCCTTGGGGTAACCAGGGCTTCGCGTGCGCCACCGATGACGCTCCCTGTCACGCGCCCTTCGATGATAAGTTCACCGCAGAGGATAAACAGGTCGCCTTCAATGACTTCATCAGCTTCAATGCTGCACAGTTCACCGTTGAGCATCCCTTGGGCAGAGGCGATGCCTGTAGAAGTGAACATAAAAAGCCAAAATAAGGTTAAAATAAGCCGACAGCGGACACGCATAATCGTATCACTCTCCAGAGTTGGTAATCTTGCGCTTATTGCTCAAACATTATAACGTATTTGCTAAGGGAACTGTGCAAGCAAACGTGTTGCGTGTTTGCATTAGAATCCTACGCCGGAACACCAACTTGTGCTAATATCAACACGGAAACTATCTAACGGGAGCTTGATTTGGACGACGAGAAAAATATTTACACAGGATATCTTGGCGATGCGGAAGCCTCGCCGATGCCGGAGCGTCCCCAGCGCCCTCAAACCACGCATCTTGGCCCTGGGTGGAAGCTTCAAGTTAAAGTCGCTGGGGAAAATATCGTCATGGACATTGCCGATAAGATGTTCATCGGACGAGAGACAGATCGCACAGAAGAAGAACTTGCTTTAGATCTGGGCAGTTATGGTGGCTATCAGGGTGGGGTGTCGCGCGTTCATGCGGTCATTGTGCGCCGGGAAAATGGCCTTTATATTGAAGATTTGAAAAGCACCAACGGCACACGGATCAATGGCTTCCAGCTTACGCCAAACCGCCAATACCGCTTGCGGGATGGTGACGAAGTGGAATTTGCTCGTATGAAGCTGGTCTTCCGTTTCCAGCGTCCGGTTTAATATGCGCAGAAGTTTTACAGATCGGGTCTTTGGTGGGGTGTGCGGTGGCCTAGCGGTGAGCTTGCCTCTAAGTGCGTGGTTTTTGCGCGTGGTGTGGCTGGCGCTCACCGTGGTGACGCTAGGTGTGGCCGCGTTGGTTTATGTGGCGCTGTGGTGGTTGCTCCCGCAAGAATCGCTTATTCGTGACATACGGGGCGGCTTTATCCGCTTTATCTTGGTGTTGGCTGTTGTCGGCGGTGTGATTGCGGCCTGGGTTGGCGGTCAAAATGGGTGGCTAGTCGGGCCGTCGGGACAATCACTCTGGTTGTCCGTCGTGGTTGTCCTTTTAGGCTCCGTGTTTTTACTTCGTCAAGTGAGGGCGTAAAGCGTGCAGGTCAAACGACAGACGAACTTAATGGGCGGTTTGCTCGTATTTGCTGTGGGGGTGGTGCTACTACTCTATAACCTTGAGGTCATCCCCGAAGGATTATTTGATCTTTTGGTACGGGCATGGCCGGGCTTGCTGGTTGCAGCCGGGTTGCTCTTTTTATTGCGTGGTCGTGTGCCTTTAGGCGGGCTGGCTGCCGTCGGCTTGAGTGCCGCTTTAGTGGGCGGCGTTGGCCTTATCGCGTTTTCTAATCAGGTTGACCAACAACGCACTGATAACGAGGTCGTGCTCACACAGCCCATCCCTGATGAGGCTACCTTGTTGGTGGTCAACGTGGATTTGATGAACACTGATTTTACATTGCAGCATGGCACGGATGACACGCGCATTAGTGGCACGTTTTTAGGTAGCACAGAAAGTGAAATCATCACCACTTACGATGATAGCGCCGGGGTGACGGTTGAATATACGATCAAAGAGACACAGCCGGGCGATTTCCCTCGGTTAGACGCGATCGGGCGCGGTATATTTGACCTGCGTATACCGGAAATTGCCGATCAAGAAGTGGTGATTAACGTCGTCGTGGATGATGGCTTGGTGACGTTAAACCTTAGTGATTTGCCGCTGCGCTTGATGACCTTGACGCTCGATGAAGGCTCCGCGTTAGTTACCTTGTCGGAATATCAGCCCGCGTTGTTCGACCCTTCGGAGCGCCCCGGTCAGATTACGGTGAACAATGGCGATTTGACGATATTTGTGCCGGATACCATCGACGCACGAATTGCATTTGACCGCCTTGGGAGCGGCGTTGAGCCAATATTTGACGGCGCGTATATCAATCAGCGCGATCAAGCCGATGGTATTCTGCGCCGGGATGTTGAGTCGTC
>DAOTTT010000279.1:0-16155 GCA_034437635.1 Anaerolineae bacterium
CGCGTTTATACTTCTCTGAGAGAGCTGGCCTAAACTCCTAATATACGTTTACGTAAAGGAGTTCAACACCATGCTAAAACGACTCATATTAATCGGTATGCTAGGGCTTGCCACTGTTAGCAGTGTCTTTGCTCAAGAAGAAACCCCAGAACCACCCACTGACGAGGCTCCGTTTATCGGCATTTTTTTCGACCAAGAAGCCGATCAGGTCATCATCGAAGACGTGCAATCGGATAGCCCGGCTGATGTTGCCGATCTACAAGCAGGTGACATCATCCTCAGCATTGACGGCACCGACATCACATCGGAGAACGTGGCCGAAGTCGTCGATAACTATGCGCCCGATGATGTCATCACCTTGAGCATTGAACGCGACGGCGAAGTTTCAGATGTCGAACTGACTCTCGGCGTTCGCCCGCCTATGCGCGGCGGCCAAGATCGTCCAATGCGCCCTGGTGAGATGTTCGAGTTCCGTATGCCGATGGGCGGCGCATTCCTGGGGATAGCCCTGGAAGACACCGATGATGGGGTACAGATTACGAACGTCGTTTCAAACTCACCCGCTGCCGAAGCCGAATTACAAGAAGGTGACATCATCTTAGGCATCAACGGTGAAGCAATCAGCACTGCCGAAGCCATCATCGACGCGGTACGCGCAACAATGCCCGCTGACGGCCTAGAAATCGAAATTTCACGCGATGGCGAAATCCAGACGATCACCGTTGAGATGCTTGGCAATATGTTTGAAATGCCCGGTGGCGAACGCGGCTTCATGTTTCCGCCGAATGATGGACGCGGCCCCAGAGACAATTTCCCACCATCGCCCCACATGCGCCCAGACCGCCCATTGCTTGGCGTGAGCTTTGTCACGCTCACCCCGGATAACGCCGCTGAATATGACGTGGACTTCGTAGAAGGCGCGTTCATCACCGCTGTGATGCCGGGCACACCAGCCAATAACGCCGGGATTAAGCGCGGCGACATTATCACCGCAGTCGATGGCGATATGGTGGATGTGGAGCGCACATTAGCGGATCGCCTCTTTGCCTACGAGCAAGGCGATAGCATCACCTTAACCCTGCTGCGCGATAGCGAAACCGTCGAACTTGATGTGACGCTTGGCATCGTAGAGGAGCAAAGTAATGTCCCCATGACGAGCAACCCTGCATAGCCCTTTTGTTTACCCCATAATCCATTTATAATCCCTCGTATCACGATCCAAAGGATACGAGGGATTAGATGTCCATCAAAGAAAGACTCATAGAAAAATTTACCAACAAAACGGCTAAAGTCGCGGTCATCGGCCTAGGCTATGTCGGATTACCGCTTGCCGTTGAGTTTGCGGAAGCCGGTTTACACGTCATCGGCCTAGATTTAAGCGAGGCTAAGGTTGATAAGCTCAACGCCGGGCAAAGCTACATCCCGGATATTCCCACAGAGCGCCTTAAACCCCTGGTGGAAAGCGGCCACATCAGCGCGACCACAACCTATGACGACTTGACCGATGTCGATACGATTACGATCTGTGTACCAACCCCGCTACGCAAGACCAAAGACCCGGATATGTCCTTTATCATCAGTGCTATTGATTCGATTAAAGCAGTGGTACGCGAAGGCGTACTTGTGGTCTTAGAAAGTACGACCTATCCCGGCACAACAGAAGAAATCATCCTACCACGCCTGCAAGAACGCGGCCTAAAAGCGGGTGAAAGCGTGTTCGTCGCTTTCTCGCCGGAGCGCATCGACCCCGGCAACCAGCAATTCGGCGTACACAACACACCCAAGGTTATCGGCGGGATCACGCCAAATTGCATTGAAGTCGCTACTGCCCTATACAGCCATGCTATCACTACCATCGTCCCGGTATCATCGACCACCACAGCGGAGATGGTCAAATTGCTGGAAAACACCTTCCGCGCTGTCAACATTGGCTTGGTCAATGAGGTTGCCCTGATGTGCGATAAGCTCGATATAGACCCTTGGGAAGTCATCGGCGCAGCCGCTACAAAGCCCTTTGGGTTTATGGCCTTTTATCCTGGCCCTGGTCTGGGCGGTCACTGCATCCCCGTTGACCCCCATTATCTGAGTTGGAAGCTCAAGACGCTCAATTACAACGCACGTTTTATTGAGCTTGCCAGCGAGATCAATACATCCATGCCATATTATGTCGTGGATAAGATCACTGATGCACTCAACGATGAAGGTAAAGCCGTGCGCAGTTCGCGGATTGTCGTTTTAGGCGTAGCCTACAAGCGTGACGTTGACGACGTGCGCGAAAGCCCCGCCCTTGATGTGATCGGATTGCTTAAGAACAAGGGCGCGGATGTCGTTTATCATGATCCTTACGTCGCGCAGTTGCGCCTAGACGACAGCATCACCCTGACCACTGAAGATTACAGTGACGCGCTCCTTCAAAATGCGGATTGTGTCGTTATCATCACCAATCACAGTGATTACGACTGGAATCATGTGGTAGCAAACAGCAAAGTGCTGGTGGATACCCGCCATGCCAGTAAAGATGTGAAAGGCGGCGGACGGCGCGTTTGGCTCTAAATACTCCATCCGGCGGTTATAGGGTATACTGAAGACAGTTTGCCGAGAAAGTGAGCGACGCATTATGGAAATGTCATTTCAACTTAAAACGCTGGAACCCCTCAAAGGGGCATTAGATATTTTGCGCATGTTCGGGACGACCGATAGTGATACGATTGATGCAGATACCATCATCGATACGCTTGACCTCACCGACCGCACCTTCAACAAGGCCATGCGGCGCTTGGTGACAAAACAATATCTCCAAATGGACGGTGATATGGTCTACCGGATGACCGATAACGGCAAAAGCATCACCGAAGAGTTGCTCGCATATGACGAAGCCGTAGGTGAAGGCGGTGTGCCCGAACCTGTGAGCACCAAGCAGGAGATCAAACGGCGGATGCTCTGCGCCATGCCTGCGCAATTCAACGCCGATCAACCCGCCGTCTTGTTTGTCGGGTTTAAAGAAGCCACAGATGAACATGATGACCCTATTGAAGTCGTTGTGCGGACAACCATCATCAACGGTGAGCCAGAAAGCGCCGAAGACCTGATCTTCAAGCTCGATAACGGGCATACCGCACAGGCGATCACCGTTACACCACTGGCTTATACGGAAGTCCGCGTGAAGATGGAAGTCTATCAACTCGGCGAGATGGGCGATATCAACAGCGCCGGGGGCATGTATGTTGATTTACCGGTGCGTGCAGGCAACCAACCCGCGCAAATGGTTGCCTACGGCACGAATATTCAACTCGTCATCTAATCTTTATCCATTGGCGGGGTCCAACCGAACGGCGCATCCTCATCGACAAAATCAAAGGGGTGTGTCGTCGGTTCGCTGGGGTCTTCGAGGGCGGTTGCTGTCGGTTTTGCAGGCGCAACCGGGACATCCAACAACCCACTAGACAACTCATCGCGGTTATTTAAGCGGCGTAAATCCGGCGCATAGTAAATGGATTTAAGCGGCGTTTCGCTCAGGGCGATACGCGCCACCCCCCGCGCCAAAATGTCCACAGGCATCGGGGCAATCCGCCCCATCAACGCCCAAGAAAGTGGCGGAAAACTCCCTAACAAGGTCATCAATTCAAAAAATGGGGTTCGTTGTTGTCGCCGCACGTAGGTTAACGGCGCACGCACGATTGTCCCTTGGATGCCCACGCGCCCCAAGTATTGCTCGGCTTCTCGCTTAGAGCGCACATAAGATCGACTCACCCAGGGCGCACTTACACCACTCATAAGAATCATCCGTTTAACGCCATCACTTACGCACATCGCCGCAATATTACGCGCACTAACAAAGTTAAGACGGTGATGGGTCAGTCCCCGGCTAGGGTCAGCGATGAGGCTGCCCACTGTATTGATGACGACATCATGGCCGCGTGCCCGCCCGCGCAAACTGGCCGTATCCCATACGTCTGCCGTCCACCAACGGACGCGCTGACCCAATGTGCCGAGTTTGTCCTCCGCACCGGGACGCACCAATAGCGTCACATCGACACTTTCCGCCAAGAGTGCGGCTGCAATGTTGTCGCCTAAAAATGTACCACCACCTGTAACGAGAATCCGACTCATAACCGTTCCATTGCCTGTTATTTTCGCCAAATGATTGTAGCGGTGGGATTAGAGATGGTCAACGCACTTGATTATTGATGCGTTTTTGATTAAATTTACGATATACGAATTTTTGCCTGATAACGATTGCGGCAATTTGTATCTGGATTTGACATAATGTACTGCCTTAAATAGGCAGGTGATGTGTGCCTGAAGTACGCTGTAGCATGAGATAAAGCGTTAGTTCGAGATGGTCGCGTTAGTTGACGCATAAATAGTTTAGAATATGTAAATTATGAGTTGTGGCAACCACCACCGGTTGTCAGGCACAACATCATAGCCTATGTTGATTCCGTGCAAGTCACCGTAATCGTGTTTATGATTGCGGTGTTTTATTATGCACGTCATCACAGCGTTAGAAATGCAAAAGCGCAATAAAGAGCGTGTAAATGTCTATCTGGATGGCGACTACGCCTTCAGTCTGACACTGATCGAAGCAGCCCAACTGCATAAAGGTCAGCAACTTACCACTGAGCAAATCGAAGAACTCCGTAATCAAGATGCAATTAATAAAGCGGTCGATCATGCCGCCCGCTTTTTGTCTTATCGTCCGCGTAGCATTGAAGAAGTCCGTCAAAACCTCGCCGGTAAAGACTACCCGCAATCAACCATCATGGCAGCAATTAGCAAGCTAGAACGCCTCGGTTACTTAGACGATAACGCCTTCGCCCGCTATTGGCTGGAAAACCGGGATCGGTTTAAGCCACGCGGCAAGATGGCGCTACGGCAAGAACTACGGCAAAAAGGCGTTGACAATCAGGCCATCGAGACCGTACTCGAGACGTATGATGAAGACAACGCTGCCTACCGCGCCGCCGAGCAAAAAGCACGACGGTTCGCGGGTCTTACACGCTCGGCCTTTCGTAAAAAACTGGGTGCCTATCTTCAACGGCGCGGCTTTAATTACGGCATGAGTCGTGACGCAATCGCCCAGGTCGAAGACGAATTGGCAGAAGCGGATCCGCAATTTTTTGCGGAAGAAGACGCTTAAAGACTTTCAGAAAGGAGTATGGCGGAACACATTCCGCTCAAGAAAATGGGAATCGAAACGATTGTTATTGGCATCGTCGCCTTGCTCATCGGTGGCGCTATCGGGGTTTATGGGCTGCAAAATGTCCAAGATCGCCAAGGGCGCAACCGACGAGAATTGGCGGAGAAAGATGCACAGGCCATCATTGACGAGTCGCGGCAAAAAGCCGATCGTATCGTCCGTGACAGCGAAGAGAAGATCAAGCATCTCCAAGTCGAAACCGACGAAACAATCCAACGGCGGCGGCGTGACTTAGACAACGAGGAGGAGCGCCTACAAAGGCGGCGCGAAGACCTCGATGCGCGTGTCGAACGTTTGGAACGCCGCGAACAAAATTTGAACAAGCGCCAAAGTGTGCTGGATAAGAAAGAAAACGAAATCGCCAAGTTAGAGACTCAACACGCGGAAGAACTCCAACGCATCGCACAGATGACAGTGGAAGAAGCCCGCGCAGAGCTTGTGCAAGCAGCCGAGCGTGATGCCCGTAACGACATAGCGCGCATTATCCGGCAGGTAGAAGCCGAAGCCCGCGAAGATGCTGACTCTCGCGCACGCGACATCATCGCGCTGGCCGTGCAGCGCCTTGCAAGCGAGCATGTGAGCGAAATCGCCGTTAGTGTGGTGTCGCTACCCAACGACGAGATGAAAGGGCGCATTATCGGGCGTAACGGGCGCAACATCCGCGCCTTTGAGCTTGCCACCGGGGTTGATGTCATCGTCGATGACACGCCAGAAGCCGTTACCATCAGCAGCTTCGACCCGGTGCGCCGCGAAGTCGCTAAGCAAGCCATGTCTAAGCTCGTGGTCGATGGTCGCATCCACCCTGCCCGCATCGAAAAGTTGGTTGATGATGCCCGCAACGAAGTCGAGAATATTATCAAAGAAGAAGGTGAACGCGCCGCTTACGAAACCGGGGTTCATGGACTGCATCCAGAGATTATTCGCTTGTTGGGCATGTTGCGCTTCCGCACCAGTTACGGACAAAATCAGCACGCACACGCCATAGAGACAGCCCATCTCGCCGGGATGATCGGCGCGGAACTGGGCGCAGATGTGGAAGTGTGTAAAACTGCCGGGCTGTTGCATGACATCGGCAAAGCCATTGACCACGAGATTGAAGGGACCCATGCCATCATCGGCGCGGATTTCATCAAGCGGCACGGGATGCGCAATTCATTCGTCATCAATGCCGTCGCATCGCACCATCACGAAGTCGAACAAGATTGCGTAGAAGCGTACATCGTAGAAGCCGCTGACGCGATCTCCGGGGCACGACCAGGGGCACGCCGCGAAAGCCTGGAAACGTATATCAAGCGCGTGAAGATGCTAGAAGACATCGCCAAGAGCTTCGACGGCGTGGAGCAAAGTTACGCCCTCCAAGCCGGGCGCGAAGTCCGCATTATCGTGCGACCGGAAACGGTCGATGATTTATCGGCGTTGAACCTTGCGCGTGACATTGCGCGTCAGATCGAAGAAACCATGCAGTACCCTGGGCAAATCAAAGTCCATGTTATCCGCGAAACCCGCGCAGTAGATTTCGCGAAGTAAGTTAAGCTGAAAACGGCAGAAACAAAAAAGCGGTGTCTTGAAGAAAGACACCGCTTTTTTGTTACGAAGTTGAATATGGCTTATTCGCCATCTTCCCCTTCAGGTTCTTCTGTCGCTTCTGCCGGGGCACCTTCATCACCAGGGATGAAAGCTTGCGCCTGCGGCGGCAATATCACCATGTCGATGACATGGACAACACCGTTGGATGCCATGATGTCAGTATCAACGATAGTCACCATGCCGTTAAGCGTAACGGTCTCACCATCAACAGCAATAGTCAGCGTTTCCGCTTCGCCAGTAAAGTTGAGCAGCGTTTCAACGGTTTGACCGTCGAGCGCCAGCACGTCTTCTGCCATGACAATACCCGGCACAACGTGGTAGTTGAGGGTCAACTGCACGGATTGCGGGCTGCTCATGAAGGCTTCCATAACTTCAGCCGTCAGCAGTTCAGTCGTAGCTGCAAACGCTGCATTGGTCGGCGCAAACACAGTGAATTCACCTTCACCGCTGAATGTTTCAACCAAGCCTGCGAGTTGCAACGCACCTGCTAATTCGGAGAAATCTTCATTACTGGTCACAATATCGGCGATGGACGGCAGCGCAGCTTCTTCATCTGTGGCTTCGTCCATGTCGTCGCCTTCAGCCATGTCACCACCGCTCAAGCCGTAGATACGATCCAAGGCAGAGGAAATCTGCTCAGTGGTTGCGCCACTGGGTTCTTCTTCTTCCATTGCTTCTTCGGCTTCAGCAGCATCGTCGCCTTCTTCTTCCTCACCTTCAGCGTCCAAGAGTTCGCCGGTCAGACCGTCAACGCCTGTGGACAGTTCACCGCTCTTCAACATTTCGAAGACTTCTTGCACACTGTCAATCACTTCTTGCGGTACATCCGCATCGTGGGACGGCGCAAAGCCGATACCGTCGTTGGCTGCTTCAAGCGTGTACACGTCGCCGCCCAGCCATTCGAAACCTTCTTCGCCGACCAGACCTGCAACCATGTCATACACACCCACGTCCACGCTCTTCAGCGCGCTCGTGATGAGGTTTTCTGCACCAGGGCTTTCACCCGAGTCGAAGTTAGTGAAGTATTCGTCTTGATCCACACCGATGACCAACGCACCTTGCGCTGCCGCGAACTGGATACCACCAGTACCTGTGCCGCCGCCTGCGCCAAAGATCACGTCTGCGCCTTCACCCAGGAACTGCTCAGCAATCGTTGCCCCCAGCGCCGCGTTGTTGAAGTTATCCGTGTATTGACCCAGAACGGTGATTTCCGGGTTGATGTATGCCACGCCTTGCTCGAAGCCGTTGCGGAACTTCACCACTGCCGGAACGTCAATGCCGTACACGCCGCCGACGATGTTCGTCTGCGTCATCTGCGCGGCCATCACGCCTACCAGGAAGCCTGCTTGGTCTTCGCGGAATGCCGTACCAACCAGATTTTCCGGGTGGCCTTCAAAGAATTGGTCAATCGCGATGAAACGCACGTCCGGGTTCGCTGTTGCGAATTCCAGCGTGGCATCGGTCATCAGGAAGCCAACGGTCACGACAACATCCGCACCGCCATCAATGCAGGTTTGGATGTTGGGACCGTAGTCGGCGGCCACTGTGGATTCGATCACGGTTGTTTCCAGACCGAAGTCTTGCGCGGCGCGTTCCATGCCGTCGTTCGCCAGCGCGTTGAAGTTACCATCGTCAATACCGCCCTGGTCAGTTACCAAGCATACGCTTGTAATCAGATCGGTCACGACATCTTCTTCACCTTGAGCGGCAGCAGCGTCGTCGCCTTCAGCGTCGTCGCCTTCAGCAGCGTCGCCTTCAGCGGCATCGTCGCCTTCAGCGGCATCGTCGCCTTCAGCAGCGTCGTCGCCTTCAGCAGCGTCGTCGCCTTCAGCCATGTCGTCGCCTTCAGCCATGTCGTCGCCTTCAGCGGCATCGTCGCCTTCGGCAGATGCAGCGGCGGCTTCGTCTTCAGCCGGGGGCAACAGTACAGCGTCAATCACATGGATCACACCATTGGAAGCAGGAACATCTGTCAAGATGACGTTCGCACCATTAACCATGACGTTTTCTTCGCCAACGGTAATGATGACATCCTCGCCTGCCAGGGTCGTGACAGCTTCGCCGTCCATGTCCATCACGGTTTCAGCGAGGACTTCGCCTTCAACGACGTGATAAAGCAAGATGGTCGCGAGGTCTTCACGCGCCAGCAGATCTTCTGCTTCGACATCAAGCTCAGCCAGCAACGCGGCAAAAGCATCATCTGTCGGAGCGAAGACAGTCAGAGGGCCATCGCCGTTGAGCGCATCGGCCAAGCCAGCCGCTTCAACAGCTTGCAGCAAAATGGTGAAGTCACCATTAGCTTCTGCAACTTCTGCTACAGTGCCAGCCTCTTCTTCTGTTGCCTCTTCTTCAGGTGCTTCTTCAGTAGCTTCAGTTGTTTCGTCACCCTCGTCAGCGGCTTCTTCTGTCGCGTCACCCTCATCTGCGGGGGCTTCTTCGGTTTCGTCACCTTCTTCTGGTGCTTCTTCCGTCGCGACAACCTCTTCAGTTGGGTTCGTTTCTGCTGGTTCTTCCTCTTCGTCCCCACCGCTACACGCAGCGAGTACAAAAGTGGCTAACATCAGCAGAACAAGGATTAATCGCATGTTCTTTTGCATGTTTCCTCCATGAGTTATATTGATTGAAATCCAATCAAAGTATAAGTTTAACACTCTCGCATTTTTAAGCAACTATATTGCACGAGAGCAAGGCTGATTTTATCAAATTGTTAGGCTTAGTAAAAGGAAAAGGCAATGTCAGAGGGTAACATTGCCCGTATTACGGTCAAATTAGCTTGCAATATCGCGGCGATCAAACGCCCAAAGCGCCGCTGCAATCATGCCAATGGAGAAGATCAACAACCCAATAACATTTAACCACACTGTACCATTACTGGCAACTTCGATACTATCATAGTAATGGAAAAATGAGAAAAAGCTCAGCGCTTCCAAGAACGAGTCCTTAAAGGTCGCCCCTGCTGTGTCCAGCATAAAGCTGGCAAAGACAAAACTGCCTGCAAAGATAACGGCTTTGCGACGGTCGCCTATAAACGCGCCGATTAACGTCGTCAACGCGAGAATAAACGTCATCGCCGGGATGATGTTAATGCTCGCTTCGCCAATAGCCGCCATATCCAAGCCAATGCCAGAGATCTCGTTGCCGATGACCAAGCCAACATAGAAGATGGCAATCACACCGATAACAGACAGGAAATAAGCGACGAACTTTTCCACGATGATCTGCCAGCGCGGCACCGGCAAGCTCAAGAGCATGTCCATCGTGCCGTCGTTCTCCTCATTGACGGTCACCCGTAAGCCCATAAGCACCGGATACACCGCGAAGAACAATAACACCTTCCCAAAGAACCCCACCATGATATAGCCTTCTGGCGTACCCACATAAGCGAGATCATCACCTACACCAGCCATGCGCAGCAAGAAGGGCGGGAAGTCGTCCAGTAAGTCCATCATCGCTTGTAGCCCGGTGGCATCCGGCACCATCGCTATGATGAGCAAGCCCATAAGACCGAAGCCCACCCCCCAGATGAACATCTGTAACCATGTACGGCGTAGTGTTTCCTTAAAAATTGCCCCTGTCATGATCTTATACTCCTACATCTCGGCGATCAAACGCCATAATCCCGCCGATGACCAAAAACCCGGCCACCACAAGCAGCACCATCACATCACTGACGACCAACCCATCTTGTACAACCGTCTGACTGTCGTAGTAGGTGAATACAGAAAACACCTTGAGCACATCCACAAAGTTGTTCTGTATAATTTCCGCTGCAAAGTCGATAAAGTAGCCCGCCGTAATCACGGCTGTAGCGACACCAAGCGCCATGCTCTTGCGGGGTAGCACCACCGATAAAAAGGCCGTCATCGCCATCATCGCTAACGTACCGGGGATCATATTCAGCGTACCCTCGAACAATCGCCCAAGATCGAAATCCAGGTTCGACACTTGATTACCGATGGCCAAACCCAAGAACGAAACCAACACGATCAACACTGTAATAACAGCATACGCCAGATAACGCTCCAGCCACAGCCGCCAACGCGGGATCGGCAAACTCAAGACGACATCAAGCAAGCCATCGTCTTCCTCATTCGCGGTGATGCTCATGCCGCTCATCACGGCGAATACGGCCATCACGATGAGGCCATAGGCGAAGAAACCAAAGGCCACAAAGCCATTCGGGGTGGCAATCAGAGCGGAGTCTGTCACCCCCATGAATTGGATCAATTCTTCTGGCATGGAGCCCACCACGCCGGAATAGCTATCCAAAGCCTCTTGGTCAGGAATGGCGACCATAATGAGAAAGCCCAATATAGCCAGGCCAATTCCCCACAATACTACCTGACGGATGTTCAACCGTAAGGTGTTCCAGAACATCGTACCAGCCATTATGCAAGCTCCTTCTCCAACGGTGCGGGGGGTTTTGCCTCATCACCATAGAACGTGAGGAAGATTTCTTCCAATGACGGATCTTCAGACTCTACCTTAATGACATATTGCCCGTTGATCGCCTTCAAAAGCGGATCCCAATCACCACTCAAGCGCAGACGCAAGATATTATCCGCCGCCAGCGTCACATCCGTGACGTTAGGCACACCATTAACTAAAGTCGTCGCTACCGCATCGTGGAAGTGCAGTTCAACCCATTGGAACTTTGCATCTGTCAGATCATGCACACGCTCGACCGCCCGCAGTTGACCATTGCGCAAAATGCCGACGCGATCACAAATCGCTTGGACTTCAGCTAAAATGTGTGATGACAAGAAAATCGTCCGCC
The DNA here is from genome assembly GCA_034437635.1 of Anaerolineae bacterium. Taxonomy (GTDB): domain Bacteria; phylum Chloroflexota; class Anaerolineae; order Aggregatilineales; family Phototrophicaceae; genus J038. Next base: position 11,565 of record DAOTTT010000279.1, read on the forward strand.
CTTGATCGCGGATTTCGCGCATCATCTGATTAAACGTCTGTTGCAACAGCGGGTCAAGGCTGCTTGTCGGCTCGTCCAAGATGAGCAACTCCGGTTTATGCATCATTGACACGACTAGGCCGAGTTTGCGCTTATTGCCGGACGAGTATTCGCGTACTTTACGTGAAAAATCCAGGCTCAGACGCTCGCCGATTTCTTGCGCGTGTTTCTTCATGCTGCCGTCATCGCCGCGTATACTGGCGATGTAATCCACCACTTGCTTACCGGTGAGATTCTTCCACAAGTTCAGTTCCGCAGGCAAAAAGCCAATTTTGCTGTGTAGACTCACGCTGTTCTCGCGGACATCCGCGCCTAGTAGCTTAGCTGTGCCGCTTGTCGGGCGGATTAAATCCAGCAATAAGCGGATCGTCGTCGTCTTCCCGGCACCGTTCGGTCCTAAGTAACCGAAGATTTCGCCTTGTTCGACGTTGAGTGTCAAGTTATCCAACGCTTTAAATGCGCGTTTACCGCCTTCGCCGTAAATCTTGGTCAGGTTGTTTGTTTCGATGACAAAGTTCGCCATCAGGTTTTATCCCTTCTGATTGTTGTTGAATGTGTCCATTTGTTGCCGCGCCGCCTGGATCATCTGTAAGATAATCGCCCGGCCTGCCTCACGGTTTCCCCCATTTTCTGGCACGAGCCAACGTTCCAGCATCTCGCCGAGCATCTGTATGTAGTCTTCCAGCGACACTTGGTGTTCAGGTGATATGTTGTCGTTACCGTAGAACATCCACTGCCCCAAAAGCGCCAGGATGTAAGCCACACTGCGCATATCCAAGTCTTGGCGCAGTGCCCCCACCTCTTGCATCGCCTTTAACAGCGAATACCCCGTCTGCTGCTTAAAATGCAGGAAGTCCACGCTGGATTTTTGGAAATAGCTACCAAAAACTCGGCTATCCCCGCGTGCATAAGCCCGCAGCAAATCCGCGTCGTGTATCTCCTTGACCGCATGTTGATACATACCGACAAAAGACCAATTTGATGTATCCTGCTCTAGCCGTGTGATGATGCGATCCGAATGAGCGCCAACCTCACGGGTGAGCAAATGGTCAATGATGGCCTCTTTGCTGTCAAAGTGCAGATAGATAGCCCCTTTAGAGACCCCTGCATCACGCGCAATCTCACTCACTGTCGTTTTATCAAAGCCGTAATGTAAGATCAACGCCTTCGCCGCGTCCAAAATGCGGTTTTCACGTTCAAGGTTCGTACTTCGATCTTGGTCATCACTCATATCTCCTCCTTGACCATATGACCAAAAACGCACATTTGGTCATATGATACGTCTAATTCCGCCGCTTGTGTCCCCTAATAATTGGGGGGTAATATAACCAAAGACAATAAATCACAAGAAGGTTACGCTATCTATGCATTCTGTAAAAAAATTTACGACCCGTGCCGGTGTCCGCTTATATCAGATCCCAATGGTGGTATTCCCTAACGGCTTTGTGGGGTATAGCTATCTGGTGTTTGATGCCGGGCCGCTCACCCTCATTGATGCAGGCTCCGGCTTTGGCGATAGCAGCACCCATCTGCTAGACGGCATTCAGACGGTTGCTGACGAATTCGGGGAGAAATTCAGCATCAAGGACATTGACCATATTATCGTCACACATGGGCACTTGGATCATTACGGCGGGGTCGCATTCATGGCGGAGCAAACGGGGGCGCGTGTCGGCATCCACGAGCTTGACCGCCGGGTGTTGACCAACTACGAAGAACGGCTCATCATGGCGACCAAAGACTTAACGGTCTATCTCGAACGCGCAGGTGTGCCGGATGCTGAACGGGGCAAGATGATCGAGATGTATAACTTTGCCAAACAGCATGTTAAATCGGTGCAGGTTGATTTCAGCTTGGACGAAGAAGTGATGTTTGAAGGGATGCGCTTTTACCATGTGCCGGGGCATTGCCCTGGGCAAGTCTGTATTCGAATTGGCGAGGTCATGATTACCGCCGATCACATTCTCTCACGGACAACACCCCACCAAGCGCCGGAAAGCATCACCCATTACACGGGATTAGGCCATTACCGCGACTCGCTGCGCAAAATCGCGCATGTAGACGGCATCGAGCTTGGTCTATCCGGCCACGAAGACCCTATTGAAGATGTATATCAACGCATTGAAGACATTTTGCACAGCCACGACCGTAAGCTCAACCGCGTGTTGGACATCATGAAGACAGCCAACTTCCCGTTGACAATCAAGGAAATCACAAACTTGATGTATCCTGATAAGATAGGGTACGAAACTTTGCTCGCCTTAGAAGAAGCCGGCGCACACATTGAGTATCTCTACCAACATGGGACGATCTCAGTTGCCAATCTCAGCCAAGTTGAACAAGAGGACAACCCCGCCCTACAATATGTCGTCAATTAATGGAGTTGTGTGATGCCAGTCTTTACCGTTAGATATCAACTGCAAGATGTCAACAATCACATATTTAAGTCAGGCACAATGAAAATAGATGCTGAGAACGCAAGCCAAGCCGAGAGAAAAGTCAAGCATCACTTTTGTGACATACTCCCCACGCCTAAAAACGGGGGCTTTTGCCGTTAACGCCGAGTGCCGTGCTTTACGCACTGGTCTTCTCTCAACTTAAGACAGTATACGTTGATGCCCCAACGTTTCCATTAGCATACCGCACAATGCGCTGATGCGCCACGCTCTACATCCCCATAGCTAAAACAAGGGGTATTGAGCGTGTTTTTGCTAACATAGGGGAAATCGACTATCTCGCCCAGGCACACGTTTTCGCACATGGCACAAATGCCACACAATTTAATGATACGCTCTATGTGAAATGAAACGCATATTTTTAGCTTACAAGGGTTCATAAAAGCTCAATTCGCTGAGTTTTGCCATCATTTCTAGTGTATCCAAATGTAAGCGCTATCTAGCAGGTGATCTGACACAAAATTTGTCCCGATTTGAACTCTAGTAAGCCTTAAAGAGCAAATCTTATTTCACATAAGGCGTATGATAGCGGTGGGCGCGTTAATCCACTCTACCTGCTAGATTGCGTCAACACGGTGAGCGTCTGCGCGTCGTTGCCTTCTGCATCGGCTAACTGTACTGTTGGGTCACAGCCATCGCTGGAAAGATACACCATGCGCTCACCCTCTGGAGACCATGTTGGGAAGCGACCATCTAAGAAGAAGGTGCTTTCGCCGCTTGCAACATCCAGTTGATACGTGTCGCCTTCCGCCGTGAACAAGATGGATGTGCTATCCGGTGTCCAACGGATTTCCGGTTCACGCTCAACGACGAGTAAGGCTTGGGCGTTGGTGCCGTCTGCATCGATCACGGCAATCTCCCATGTGCTGTCTGTATCACCAGTAGCGTTCGCCTGGGAGCGGTTCGCCACATAAGCGATCATCGTGCCATCCGGCGACCATGCCGGTTTACCTACGTCAAAGGTGCTCGTCGTCAATTGGCGCACATCCTCGCCGCTGGTATCCGTCACGAAGATTTGACGTGAGCCGTCCACTTGTTCACCAAATGCGTATTGTGTTTGCTCGGCGTTCCAGCCCCGGCGCGGGTTCAAGATTAAATCATAATCCGCCTGTGTTGCTTGAATATCAACGGTATCCAAGCGCACCACATCGCCGCCATCTACAGGGATAACGACCGTCTGCGGGATGATCGTCTGTGGCGTTCGGCCAAAAGCGAAAATCACAACGGTTTCGCCATCCGCCGACCAATGTATATCGTTGTAATCCCAACGAACATCACTCAACACACAATCTACGGCATCCTCATAGGTTCCACGAGAAAACACAAAAAACAAAGCAGTCGCACCCAGGATAACGGCAATCCCTAAAAGCAGTTTGATCTGATTTTGCATCTTACCTATTCCAAAATACGTTTATTTTGACCCGATGTTATAATCAAAGTGGAAACGAGAAAACGGACAATTTCCAATGACAGATACTCTCATTAAACAAGCTGCGGAAAAACTGCATAACGCCAAGCAAATCGCCGTGCTAACGGGCGCGGGTGTCAGCAAGGAGTCCGGTGTGCCGACCTTCCGCGATGCGTTAGACGGCCTATGGGCAAAATATGACCCAACAGAATTGGCAACGCCGCAAGCCTTCCAGAAGAACCCGACGCTCGTCTGGAACTGGTACACCTTCCGGCGGGGTCTGGTCAAAGGAGCCAAGCCGAACCCCGGCCACATCGCACTCGCACAAATCGAGCAACGCTACCCCAAGACGAAGATCATCACGCAAAACGTCGATGACCTGCACGAGCAAGCCGGGAGCAAGCATGTCATTCACCTACACGGTAACATCGCCGGGAATAAATGTGCATCGGATTGTAAAGGCGTACCCACCTATATCGACATCAGCGCGTTAGATTGGGACGAAGACGCACCGCCCCCACGCTGCCCCCATTGTCAAGCATATGTGCGCCCGGATGTGGTGTGGTTTGGGGAAATGCTCCCCCGGCACGCACTGGAAGACGCAAGTCGGTTGAGTCAATTATGCGATGTCATGTTGGTTGTCGGCACATCTGGCCTAGTGACTCCGGCGGCATCCTTGCCCGGTGTC
>DAOTTT010000280.1:0-4644 GCA_034437635.1 Anaerolineae bacterium
ATATAAATCGGCAGGTCTGACCGCCCATGAAGGATGCTCTTAAGCGGTTTGCCCAGGCTGGTTGAGTCGTCACCATCGTAAGGCACTGTATAATGTTTGCCTTCGTGGACAAGCGGTTCTTCACGGGCGAAGATCTTGCGCAGCATACTGACGTATTCGCGGGTTTTGCCTAATGGTTTACCGTATGATACGCCGTGCCAGCCTTCTACCACTTGCGGTCCGCTCAAGCCGAGGCCAAGCACCATACGCCCACCAGAGAGTTGATCGAGCGTCATGGCGGTCATGGCGGTCATGGCTGGGGTGCGTGCTGGCATCTGCATAATCGCCGTGCCGAGCTTGATCTGTTCTGTCTGTGCGCCGATCCACGCGAGTGGGGTTACGGAGTCGGAGCCATATGCTTCCGCTGTCCAGACGACATAATAACCGAGTTTGTCGGCCTCTTTGATAATTTCCATCGGTAGCTCGATGCGCGAGCCAGAATAACCGACGACATAACCTAAACGCATAATGGACTCCTTTTAATAATTGTTATTTCGTCGGTTATTGTAACCTAAAAAACCAAACGGCGGTTTAGTAATCCTATAGAATGCGTTGTACAATATGAGCATCTATCAACCAAGAGGAGCGCGTGCTTGTGAGATTTTTACGTAACTTATCTGTGATTGAAGGCGTGATGTTGTTGTTGATTGTTGTGGCGCTGTTGACCGTCGGCGTGGTGCTGTCCCAACGGCAAGCCGATCAAGAATTTGAAGATCGCTTTGCGACGAATACCCCCGTCATCGACTGGCAAAATGTGACACCCTTGGCGTTAACGGCCGACCCTAGCCCGGCTGATTAATGCACGCTTTGTATCGCGCTTTAGGTGCTGTCTTCTCGCAGCGCCCGCTAAAAACGCGACCCCCAAGCCGGATTGTGTTTATCCGGCCATGCTGCATAGGTGATGTAATCATGGCGACGGCGGCGTTAACGGCCTTGCGACGTTTGTATCCTGATGCACACATAACATGGGCAGTTGGCGGATGGTCTAAGCGTGCGGTGGCTTCGCACTCTGATTGTGATGACATTCTTGATACGGGCGCGGCGGCGAACCCTGCCGCAGGCTTGCGCAGTATGTGGCGCTTTGCGCGGATGCTGCGTAAAGGCGGCTTTGATCTGGCGGTGAGCTTGGTGCGTTCCCCTTGGATGAGTGCGGCTGTCGTGTTGGCGGGTATACCGCATCGTGTCGGTATTGATAGCGGGGGGCGTGGCTTTGGCTATACTGTGCGTGTTCCGGTGGATGCGGCTATAGCCGACCACGAAGCGCAGATTTATCTAAACGTCGTCGCGGCGCTCGGTGCGGATACAGCCGAGGTTTACGCTAATGTGCCCGTCGTCGTCCCTGCGCCGGATGTGCCTACGCCCTATGTTGTGCTCAACCCAAACGGGGGGAATAACCCCGGTATGCAAATGGACATGAAACGTTGGCCGCTGGAAAATTTCGCCGCTGTCGGTGATGTGCTGGCACAAGCCGGTTATCATCTGGTTTTAGTGGGTGGCCCGGACGATCACGAGCGGTTAAGCGCGTTACAGGCGGCTTTGACGGCATCCGCACACATATTCGCCGGGACACTCAGCTTTGATGAGATTGCAGCGTTGGCACAAGCCGCAAGCGGTTACATCGGCAACGATACCGGCTTGACGCACTTGGCCGCTGCTGCTGGCGCTAGGACGGTGATGATTATGGGACCATCCGACCCGGCGCGGTATTCACCATACGTCAAAGAGCGGTTGGTGTTATGGCATCCGGTAAAGTTGCCCTTAGGGGGTGTCAGTGCGTCGCATGTTCCATCATGGAATTGGCAGGACGACGGCATCAATGCAGATGATGCGATCCCACAGATACGCGCTTTTTTGATTATGTAACATAATAATGAGGGTTTATGACAGGTAAATATTACGAAGAACTGACCGTTGGCGATACGATCCAACATGCCTTAGGGCGCACGCTCACGGAGATGGATAACGTGATGTTCAGTAGTTTGACGATGAACACCCAACCGCTACACATCAACGAAGCCTTTGCGCAAAAGACGCAATTCGGCCAGCGTATCGTCAATGGCATTTTTACGTTGGGGGTTGTGGTGGGCATCACGGTGAACGAACTCACCGCCGGGACGATTGTCGCCAATTTAGGGTATGAAAGCGTATTGCACCCCCATCCCCTCTATCATGGGGATACGATCACGGTGGAGACAGCGGTGCTTGATAAACGTGAGAGCAAGAGTAAGCCGGATCGCGGCATCGTCAAGCTCAAGCATATTGGGCGCAATCAGAACGGCGATATTTGCATCGAAGTCACGCGGTCGGTGATGTTCTTAAAGCGCCCAGACTAAGGCTGTTCCAAGAAAATAATGAGCTGTTCAGCAAAACGCCATTTTGCCCTCACCCTAAATCCCTCTGCCTCATGGCTAAGCATTACCCACAAGTCAGGATCGCAGGGGCATTTGGGGTGAATTGGATAGATTGGAGATTAGTTTCATGATATTTAATATCGTTTTCGCCAATGAAATGACTCTTTTTCACCGGAAATTCTCCTCTCTGCCCTCGATTTTCACTCTATTTCCCCCTGCATCACCCACAAAAAAGATGTGGGTAATGCTTAGCTCCCCTGTGTGTCACAATGGGTGAGGAGGCGGGGGGTGAGGGCAGAGGTATCACCACATCACGAAGCGTTTATTCTCTGGAAAAGCCTAAGTGATTATTCCGATTGCTTGCGTGTATAGATGAAGCCACCTGCGCCACTTAATACCACACCTAAGATGATCAGACCGATCGGGATTGTCGTGCCGAAAAGCTGGATGTTATCTCGCTGCGGCACGGCATCATCAATCGCATCTTGGATTGAGGCATCGGTCATCTCGTAATAGAAGGTATTGACCTGGATCGGCAAGAGCGCATCGAGTACATTCGGTGGCAGGTAATTGTTGGCTTCTTCGTCCTGCTCGCTCTCTTCTAAAATCTCCTGGAAGCGTTCGCGCACATCCTGCGGGAAGGTCACAGCGCGGTTTTCGTATTTATGTGTGTCGATCAAAACGCCGGTGGTGGGTTCTACCCAATACTCTCCCGTGTAATCGTAGTAGTATTCCAGCGTCACAGCATCACTCTGCCCGGTGACATCCTCAAGAGCTTGCGATAACACTTGGATGATGCGTAACCGTGCCGGGAGTTCTAGCTCAAGCCCTTCAACTTCGATGGAGTTGGCAAGCTGTGCTAATTGGATGGTGGTTAAGCTCTCCGGTAGCCCCAATACGGCGGCATGTTCCGCGACGATTGGCAGCGGATCATAGGCGGCGGTGTAATAGTAGGTGCGGATGCCCTCATGCTCGACTTCTTCTTCGAATTCGAGATCAACGATCTCACGATAGTCTTCGTTCCATCCGTCATAATCGCGGGCTTCTACGCCGATAGGCCAACCGATGACCTGCCCGGCACGTTCCCAGTTGCTCTCTGCTGATTGCCATGTTTCGGGGATGTCGTCCGCCGGGGTTAGGGTGCGGCGGTCGAGGCCATAACGTTTGACTTGTGAGGCAAGCACTTCATCGCCATTCATCAGGTCTTGCTGCTCGAAGATGAGGGTATTTTCCCCATCGACTTCTTCCACGCGGACGATACGATTGATACTGAGATCATGGTCGCCACCCTCCTCAAAAACCAAGAATTGCAGCGTTTCCGCGTCCAGTAATGTGAGGTAAGCGACATCAAATGTACGAGTTGTGTCTACATCATCCGGGAATATCTTCATGCCGGGGACGATGACGGTCATCAAGACGATGCCTGCAATCGCCGAGATAAGGCCGAGTATAATGGCACCAATGCCAAGTGATTTACTCATCATAAACTCCATTCTAAAATAACATTTTGATAAGCATACCGATTTAACAATCAATGAGCAAATAATTGCGTTAGGTTAAAACTGGTTATACTGTGTGGTATAGATAATTTTAAGGAGTGTATAATGCCAAAAATTACAGTGAAAGACGGCCAAAGTTTTGAAGTTGATGCCGGGACGCGCCTTGTATTGGCGTTGCAAGATAATGATGTTGATATTTTGCACTTGTGCGGCGGACATGCGCGCTGTACTACTTGCCGCGTTAAAGTGCATGATGGCGAACCAAGCAAGATGACCGTTGCTGAAAAAGAACGTCTGGGTAAAGATGATGGGCTTCTGGGCGAAGTCCGCTTGAGCTGCCAAATTCCATGTGACGCGGATATGACCGTTGAACCACTGATGCGTGTTTCCACCACAGAGCATGATGCCCCCGGCAAGCGGCCAGAGGATCACATCACGCCGGAACCGGAGTGGACGGACGCACCCTAAGCTGATGTTCAAGCGCCCTGCACCTGTTTACCATCTACCAGAGGATTACGAAGAAGTCTATCATCTGAGCATATTGGATACTGAAAAAGTCTTGTGGCTTAATGTGATGTCGATTGCATTGGTGATCCCGTTTGTATTGGGCGTGATTGCTTGGGAAGATATCGTACAATCCTTGCGGGGCGCTTATGATGTCCAGACACAAATACCCTCACTTTTATTGATCGTGTTGGTTATCGCTGTTTTGCCCTTCCATGAGTGGCTGCATGGTATTGCTATTCGTTGGGCGG
>DAOTTT010000281.1:0-9602 GCA_034437635.1 Anaerolineae bacterium
AGCATTCCGCCACTGGCAGAGATTATTCGGACACGCGCTACCACCCTCAACTTAAGCGGGTCGTGGCAAGTGGCTGCCACCGGATATTGAGGGGATACAGCGATTTGTATCATCGGGAATGACATCATTCATAAACGCACCGCCACCAATTTTTGTATGAGTTGAGCATATACGTCTCCGTATTGACTGACTTCCTGAAGCACCGCATAAAGGTGGGCCTGTTGCGGGTCATGCTCCAGAAGCAGACCATAATCCAGGATGTTAATCGTTGCCCGATAGATGGTCAATTCCAGCACCGACATCTGGAGCAACTCCAACGAAAAGGGTTGCGTTTCATCCATTGCCCCGACATGCTTCAGCACGTATCGTTCTAACGTGGTCAAACGCCAATAGTGGTATAAGCGCACCGGGATGTGGAGGGCTGTTAACCAGCGATAAGGGAGCAGTAAACACAAAAAGGCGATTGCCCCCGGAATGAGTAGCGGCGTAAAGAACCGCTCGATCTGCGGGATCGCGTCTGGATCGATAAAGACCAGTCCGGCTTTGATCACATTCCCCAGCGCGATCAGGCTGTAAATGCCATAGCAGACGACAATCGCCTGTTGTTTGGTCTTCATGCCGATAATATGTTCCCGATCCGCCAGCAGACGGGTGGCCGGGATGAACAGCGTGACCGCCGCGATCATCAGACAAAAGTCACGGACGCCCACCATCACATGCCGCATCAGCGTGCGGTCATCGGTCCCCATCATGAATGGCACACTCAACAAGCCAATGACGATCACCCCGCCGAACGCGATACCAATGTGCTGGACGCGCGGCAGAATGCCGCGAATCAGGCGATAGTAGAGATAGAACCAGGACACCATGCCGAAATATTTGATGTAAAAAGCCACCGGCCAGTGATTGACATGTCGATCCACCCGCTGCTCGATTGCCTCGCCGCTCAGCGAAAAGACGAGCAGTGCCAGAAAGAATTGAACCCAACCCGATAAGCGCCGACGATCGTGGAGAACCCCATTTTTCACCGCCTTGAGTGCCATCCACGCAAACAGCACCCAGAACACGAGAAAGATAATCGCCATCACGCTTTCGGATCATTTTTACGGGATGCGGCATAAGGTAAACCTTTGATGTAAGGTTCGAGCGCACGGATCGACGTGCCCGGACGGGTCAACTCCGCCAGCCGATCCGCTTTGACCACCTGCCCCTGCACCAGTTCAACGAAGCACTCCGCTTCCTGTTCAAACACATTACTCCGCCGATTAATGGTCCGCGAACGCAATTGGCCTTTCATCTCGTGCAAACGCGCGCCAGGCGTTGTCAGTTGTTGCACCATCTCCGGCGGCAAGAGTTGTGCGATGGGCTTGCGTGGGTGGTCAAGAAGCATATGCGCCACTTCATGCAAGCGAATGTGTGTTTGGTGGATGGGATGTGTGCGCGACTGAAAAAAGATGAAATCCATCTGCCCGGTCTCCAGCCACAGGCCAGAAATACCAGCAGAGAAAGGAAACGGTTGTGAGATGATGGGACGGCGACGCCGATGTTGGACATACGTGACAAAGTGATCGATGTTAAAAGCGGTGAAATCGTAGTCCAGTTCTTCAAAACACTGTTGAACTTTACGACGATCCATTGGGATATGGCTTCTTTCATATTCAATTTTCAAATACAGAGTTTAGCACAAGCAAACAGTCAGCATAAAGAGATGTAGCCTACCGAATAACCTACGCTTGCTATTTGTTATAAAGCCTTTTGCCCCTCATTTATCAATTACTCATCAAAATGTCAGGATTTGACCTCTGCCATGTCCGCATTGTGCCTCCCCCATTTCCTCATCCTGCCACAGCCCCTGCACCATCCGTGTTAGCCTCAAAGCAGTGAACGGATGAAACGGAGGTAAGCGGATGCCAGATGAATCCATAACAGGGAGCGTGACTGATGTCTGACGATACGCTCACCCCTTCCGACCGCTATATACTGGCGCGGGCGCTGGTCGGATTACCCTACGACGGCGTGCCGCTCAGCCCGATCACCGCGCTACTGCTGGCGCACCTCGACCCGGCACAGCCGGAAGATGTGCACATCCTGCGCCGCGTGCTTGGTCAGCAGTTGATGCTCGATATTCTGCGGGTTGATCCCGAAAGCGCACCACCGGAGACCCCCTTCCGCAGTACCGACCTCAACATCGTGCCCGAATTGCCGGACGATGCGCGGCTGTCGGATGCGCAGATCACACAGGCGGGCACGGTCGGCACCTCGCTGGACGATTACCTGCGCTGGGCGGGTGACGCCGCTAACGAAACGCCGCTTAATTTCCATCTGGGTGCGGGCTTGTATCTGGCCGCCATTGCTGTCGGGCGGCGCCTGTACATCCAGACCCCTTGGCGGCAACAGGTCTTCCCCAACCTCTACATCATGATCGTCGCCGTCTCCACCTACTACCGTAAATCAGCGGGCTTGAGTTTGGCGGCAGAGGTGGCGCGGCTGGCCATCCCACATATGATGATGCCGCAACCCGGCTCGCCCGAAAACTTCATGTCGATGCTCGGCGGTGTGTTGCCGTTCAATTTCTCCGACATCCCCCAGCAGGATCGCGCCCGTCTGGAAAAAGGCAACCGCTACGCCGCGCAACGTGGCCTATTGCGCGATGAGCTATCCGGCTTGTTCAAGTCGATGGGCAGGGATTATATGGCGGGGCTGAAAGAACTCATCATGACGCTCTACGACTGCCCCGCCTATCTGGACAGCAACACCAACAACAAAGGGCTGGTCGTCATCCGCGATGCCGCATTATCTATTCTGGGCGCGGCAACGCCAGCGGAGTTAGCGACGGCTTTATCGTCGGCGGATTGGTTCAACGGCAATCTCGCTCGCTTCACCCTGCTCACACCGGAGACCGATTACCACGAGCGCCCGGCGACGACCGAAAGCCAGTCGCCAACCAACCTGGCAAACCGTCTGCGTTGCCTACATGAGCGCTTGCCCGAACCACCCTTGCCCGATGTGCTGGGCGAGAAGCAGTCCAGCGAAGCCTGGTCACTCTCCGCCGACATCTGGCCGCACGCCCACGCCTACGAACAGGCGCTCCGCGCCATGACCGCTCCGCACGCCGCGCTCGACGACCGCCTGCGTGCCATCTATGGCCGTTTGCATGTGCAGGCCATCAAAGTCGCCATCCTGCTGGCGGCGCTCGATTGGGCCGATGCTGACGACGCCGCACCGCGCCCAAAGGTGACCGCCGCCCATTGGTATCGCGCCCAGCAACTCACCGAAGAATGGCGGGCATCCGCTCACCGCCTGCTGGCTGACTTAGGCGAGAACGAAGAAGCGCGACTGGAGAACCGCATCATCGGCCTGCTCAAGACGGCGGGTGGCGTGGCGACGGTGCGTGACCTCTACCGCGCCTTGCGCTCACCGCGTAAGCCGGTGGTGGAGGCGTTAAAGGCACTCGAACAGGACGGACAGGTTCAGCGGGTGGAATTGCCGCCCAAGCCAGGTGTGCGCTCTGAAGCCTACCGGCTGGCCGAAGCTGAGCCAATTGTCGCGTCCGGTGACAATCGCCAGTAATTGTCTAATTGTCAATTGTCACAGCCCATGACAATTAGATGAAAGGGAGTAAACACATGAACGATACCCGACACATCAAGGAACGCTACGACCTGCGCCGCATCGTTGAGCGGGATTTGGGAGCGCCACCCGTCCGCAGTGGCCGCGCTTCGTTATATAAGTGTCCGTTTCACAACGAGCAGAACGGCCACAGTCTGGCGGTGTGGGCCGATGGCTATCGTTGTTTTGGTGCCTGTGACACCGGTGGCGATCTGTTCGACTGGCTGATGAACTACCGCCGTTTGTCTTTCACCGATGCGCTGGCGGCATTAGGTGAACAGCCACAGGAAATGCAGGCGGTCAGACCACACATTGATATGCTGGCTTCTGAATCACCGCCGCCGGACTGGCAGAATGCCGCCCGTCAGGTGGTAGGCATCGCCGAAGAAACGTTGTGGTCGTCTGCCGGTGAACCCGCCCTGACTTACTTACTGGAACAGCGCGGTTTGACCGCCGCCACCATCCACTCAGCGCGACTCGGGTACATCCCCGGTGATTTCCGCGACTGGCGCCCGATCGCCGGATTGAATGTGCCCTGCGGCATCACCATCCCCTGGTTGGCATCCGACGAACTCTGGGCGGTGAAGGTGCGCCGCGCTGGTGGGCTGCCCAAGTACGTGCAGATTGCCGGTGGCAGTACCCACGGACTGTACAACGCCGATGCACTCTACGGGCATACGACCGCGCTGTTCTGCGAAGGCGAATTTGATGCGTTGCTGGTCGCACAGGAAGCCGGTAATTGTATCGCACCCGTCACGCTCGGCAGTGCCACCACCCGCCTGACCGCGCGCTGGTACGGGATGCTGGTCGGCCATCGCGCCATCTTTGTGTGTTATGACCGCGACACGGCGGGCAAACAGGGCACGAAGCGTTTGCTCGCGCTCTCGCCCCGCTTCCGTGAATTGCCTATCCCACACGGCCAGGATATTTCTGATTTCTATCTGACCGGGGGCGATCTCAGCGCCTGGCTTCGTTTCTGCGTTCTGGAAGGAGTGAAAACACCATGAGGTTCTTTGCGGGAATAGCCCTAAATCGCACTACAAGCGCCGCTAACCGCTTGACAAAAGCATCAACGTACAGTAGTTTGATGATTAGAGTAAACATACATGGATACAAAGCAAGCTGTGCAGGGTGTGTCACCACCCCACACGGCTCTAACCCGACACTGCGTGTACCAGTAATCGGGCTGCCGGACATTATACAGGACAGTCAGACACTTGTCTTGCGTAAAATGAGCGGCCCTACTGACTTTTGTGTTGGTTTGGGCCGCTTTGTATTCCGCGTGCTGTGGGAAAGGCGTTAATCATGCGCCGCTACGTCTTCTCTCAGGGTACGGTTCGGGTTGAGGATGAGGTCTATCGCCCCCTCCTCAACAAAACGCCATCAGTCGGGCGCGGCGGGGGATTTCTGATGATCACCCCCCGCCCCTCAACTGATGAACCGGATGAATCGGATACACAAGACAAGGAGCAAGAAAATCATGTCCAGCACCCCGCATAATCCCCACTTTCACCAATCCAACTGCACCCCCTGTGATGATCCTGAGATTGACAGGATTCAGACTCAGCCTTTCGGCTATGCCTGTGTAGGTAATTGCCAACAGGCAATCCCGGAGCAATCCGAAATTGTAGCCGACTTCATCCGTCGCTACGCCGCCGGTGAAGCGCACGAATAACGATCGATTTCGTTCGGGCGGATAGCGAGATGATCCGCCCTGTTACTGATTGTCTGACCAGGATTTCATGGAAAGGATTAACTCATGGCTAAGTCACAGAAGCGTGTGCGTTTTGCCATCTACACCCGTTATTCATCGGAGATGCAGAACGATTTAAGTCTGGAAGCGCAGGAACAGCGTTGCCGGCAGGCGATTGCCGAACGGAACGGCGTGGTCGTTGCCGTCTATAGCGACGGCGCCAAGTCTGGCTGGAGTCTGGAACGCGACGGCTTCAACCAGATGCGCAACGCAGCAGAACGCGGCAAGTTCGATGCCGTCATGTTCTGGAAGTTCGATCGTTTAGCCCGTGACCACAACCACACCGTCATGATCAAGATGCTCTTGCGCCACGAATACGGCCTCAAGCTCTATTGCGTCGAAGGCTTCAGCGAAGACGAGGACGACTCACCCTACAGCGCCCTCATGGAGCAGATGCTGGGTGTGTTCTCCGCCTTCTATTCTAAAAATCTGAGCAGTGAGACCAAACGCGGCAAACGCCAGCGCGCCCTCAACGGCGATTTCAACGGCAGTATCGCGCCCCTCGGCTACGACCTCGTGACCGTCGCCAATGCCACGCCCGAGCTCGCGCCCGGTTTGCACATCAACCTGCGCCAGGCGGCCATCGTGCGTCGTGCTTTCCGCCTGTATTCAACCGGCGATTACAGCGATGCCGACATCGCCAAGTGGATGATGACCCGCCCGCTCATCCAGCGATTGCGCGCGGGACGGATGCCGGTCAACAAAGAGATGATCCGCGACCTGCTTCAGAACCGCATCTACACCGGACGGGTGCCGCACTCCGACACCCAATATAGCGGCTCGCTTGGCAATGGCAAGAAATCCAGCCGAGGGCGCAAGGATTGGTTTGAGGGCAAACATCATGGGTTCATCTCCGACGACTTGTTCGACTTCTGTCAGGATGTGCGGGCGGGCATGGTCGTGCATCGCAGTAAACCCACCGAGATGCGCACCTATTTGCTTCATGATCGGTTGTATTGCGCGCGGTGCATCGCCAACAAACCAACCGGATTGATCGACGACAACTACGGTCGGATGCGTCCCTACTACCACAACCAGCGCGACACATCGTTCTACCGGTGCCTCGCCCACGATCGCGGCTATGAGAAATGCGGGCAGAGAGCGACGCGCATCGCAACGATTGATGGGCAGTTGGTCGCCATCTTGTCCCAGCTCGATATTCCCGATGGTTTCCGTGAGCGTGTCGAAGAGGCCGTACAGAACCGCGTCGAAAACGAAGCCTCTCTGCAACGCATGGAGGAAGTACAGGCCATTGTCGAGCGCATTGATTTCAGTTGGGAACAGGGTTTTCTGGATAAGGAAGATTATCTGGAGAAGCGCCGTTTGCTCCAGCAGGAGATGAACGCGCTACGTCCGATTGACTACGATGAGCTGATCGAAGCGGCGGATTTGCTGGCGAATTTCTGCACCTACTGGAATGCCTGCGCCGAAGTGGATAAGCCCGATGAAGCCCGTTACCAGTTGGTGAGCAAGATTGTCGATCGCGTTTTTGTGTACAACGACCAGATTGTAGGAGTGGTGTTACATGGTGACTTTGCCGTGGTTTTGGGTGAAAACACAACAGCGCCAGAGGGAACCTCTGACGCTGGCGAGTGGGAAGCAATTTCCCAAAGTTTGGCTAAATTCTTGCGTAGCCAGTGCGGGAGCGACGGGATTCGAACCCGCGATCTCCACCTTGACAGGGTGGCATGTTTACCGCTACACCACGCCCCCGTATAACTCAATGCTGGGAGTATATCACCCCCCATGGATGATGTCAAGGGTTTGGCAGATGAATTTCCGCTTTCTTGTGTAGGCGCATCTTTTAATGCTGACTTAAATTATACTTAACACAAAAACCTATGCCTTTTGGCGTGTACATGTTAGGGTTATGAGCAATCCTTTTAAAATAGATACAGGAGATTGATCTTGAAAAAACTGCTTATTTCTTTGATGTTAATATTAGCTTTTGGCGCTCTGTCAATTGCTTCTGCGCAGGACGATGTCATCGAAATTGATTTCATTCACATCTTTAGTGATGATCTGCGACCGGGCGTTATCCAAGAGATTGTCGATGAATTCCAAGCGCAAAATCCGGGAATTATCGTTAACGCTTACTCAACCAATTCCGACTCAGATTATGGCGAAGTCTTCAACAGTGCGCTCGATAATGCCGACTTAGGCGATGCGCCGAGTGTCGTACAAGTGGAAGAACGTCTGACACAACAAGCCATTGATTTTGGCTATTTTGTGCCGATTAGCGATTATGCCAGCGAAGAACAACTGGCTTCGTTAGACGATTTAATTCCTAATGTACGTGCATTCTACCAACTGGACGATCAATTTTGGGGCATGCCTTGGAACGTCTCTAACCCGATTTTGTACTATAACAAAGATATGTTCACCGCTGCGGGACTTGATCCTGAGCAACCCCCCCAGACATTTGACGAAATTTTGACAGCCTGCGAAGCACTGGTAGCCGCTAATACAGAACTGGCAGCCTGTGTCAATTGGCCGATGGCGACATGGCTACCTGAACAATGGGTATCTATGCAAAATGCAATTGTGCTCAATAATGATAATGGCCGTGATGGGCGAGCAACAGAGACGCTCTATAACAACGAAGCGATGCTCAACGTCGTCTCTTGGTGGGATGAACTTGATGCCAACGGCTACTATACTTACACTGGGCGTGTGGGTGATGATAATGGTGAAGGTATTGCCTTCTTGACCGGACGCACTGCGATTCATATGAACAGCACCGCTGGTTTGACATTGTTCCAGAACTTTGCCCAGTTCGAACTTGGCGTGAGCGCCCTGCCCTTGCCGGATGAATCCGCAACAAATGGCCTGACGCTAGGTGGCGGTAGCTTGTGGGTGATGGCCGATCAAACAGAAGAGCAGATCCAAGCATCGGTTGATTTTGTCTTCTTCTTGACTGATACAGCAAATGACATGAAATGGCACAAAGGCACAGGGTATATTCCGGTGCGCAATAGCTCCATCGAAGCCTTGGAAGAAGAAGGCTATTATGAGGAAAATCCATTCTTCCGTGTCGCCGTTGACCAAATGTTAAATTCTGAAAGTAATGTCGCAACGGCTGGATCCATCATGGGACCTGCTCAGGTTGTCCGCGATGAGTTGATCGGCGCATTCCAACAAATCATTGATGGTGAAGCCGATACACCCGAAGAACTGGAGAGTATCTTGTCATCAGCTAAAGAACGCGCTGACGCTGAACTCCAAGAATACAACTCATTTTTTGAATAAGACCATCAGTTAGTGGTATAAACAAGCATCAGATGGATGAACATTGATGTTCATCCATTTTTGTTTTGTGGATGTGGAGAAGTGGGTCTCATGGAAGCGCGAGTACAATTTGACAAATGGTGGGCGCGTAGCGTCGGCGCATTTGTCCTGATCTTTATGGGATGGTTCATCATCCGAGAAGCCGATGGTTGGCAACCGCTGGTCGATCTTGTTATTGGCGCGATTGTTTATATCCCCCGTGCCTTACAAGATGTTCTGACATACTATGGCGACGTACCAACAGAAGCCCTACTTGGATCTATCATCATTGGGGGGATGTTCGGCAGCCTGACGACCGGCTTTGTATATTTGACAGCAACCAAGACCATCACTGTACCACCAGTCCGCAGTCTGGTATACGGCGTGGCGATGCTCGCTATTATGATCGCCCTACTTGAGCAAATCAACGTATTTATTGCTTTGTTCTTTGGTGTCGTAGTGTTTTTGGCTGGCGCTGCATTGCAAGCTGACTTCCGTCATTTTGTACGCCAAGATTTACGCCCTATCCTACGCTCTCGGCAGGAGCAAAAGTTAATTTTGACTGGGGTCGTTGTGGGTGGCATAGTCGGCGCACTCGGCGCACAAACGCTCAACCTAGCAACCCAACACTGCACACTCTACGCAGATGCAGACTCCACCACAAGACAGATCGGCATTTTCTTGACCGTCATCAGCACGTTTGTGTTGTTAGTACCGGTGTGGTCGCTTATCGGGCGGAGGGCAAGCCGACGCACAGAATCACAATCAGGTTTCTTTGGTAGTCGCATTTTGCCCCTGATTTTACTCTCGCCAACACTCATTAGCTTACTGGTATTTCTGTATTATCCGAGCGTGCAAATTGCTTCACAATCGTTAACACGCACACTAGGACGCGCCCGTAACGTTACACCACAATTCGCTTGTATGGATAACTACATTAATCTGGCGAATGATGCGATTTATCAAAACAGCT
>DAOTTT010000282.1:0-18400 GCA_034437635.1 Anaerolineae bacterium
CACACCGCGCACGATCTTTTGTCCGATGCACGGTGGTAGCTACACGCGCCAACCATGCTTTCCTCCACCCGCTAAAGACGGGTGGTTTCCAGCAAGGAGGTTTTGATGAACGCGAATGAATATATCGCACTGGAATTACACCGTATCAAGCTCCAAGAATTCGAACAGAAAGCACGCACACCCCGCGTAGCACTGAACGAAATTATCGCGGAACACAAACAAGAACGCCGCCGTCAACGGCGCGAGCGTAATAACGAGAAATAAGTCGCAGAGAGAAAACCGCCTAAAACACAGGCGGTTTTTTGATTAAAACTGTGACCAGTCAATCTCGCCATCTTTATCCCGTTTGATCCCTTTTAGGCTGTCATCTGCCTTGGAGCGCTGACGAGCCAGCGTCGGTTGCGGCGTATCGCGCAGCCAAGGCCGGATCACGCTATAATAGGCCGCAGCGACGACCATCATAATCGCCAAAAGCGCCCAAAACCCGGCGATGATGCTTGCTGGTATAGCTGGCGCTACCTGCTGTTGGAAGGCAGCAGCATCATTGCATACCTGCCCGGATGCGGTGCGCATACATAAATCCGCGTTGCTCACCAATCCGGTGATGTCCAGCACGGCGTTTAGCCCGGTAGCAATGGCTAACACACTCAGCACAAGCAAATTCAGTACGCGGCTCCCGCGTAAACCCAACGCAACCAACAAGCCACCCACCAACAGACCGATAATAATCGCCGTCAATGAGCCGCCCTCATCGGGCCGAGCATACAGGATCGTGAAGATAATCAACGCACCGCCTAGCACTGTAGCAAGATTTTTAACCACGCCCGGAAAACGATTGATCGTATAAAATAAAATCGCACCGAACAGCGCCGCACCAAGGTAGCCCGCTGGCAAAATCAGCGCACGACTGCCGCCAATAGTTGTCGCCAAGCCGCTGCCATTAGGCGACACGGTGAATTTAACGACCTCCCCGCCGGAAGCAATCGCCGCGAGTGCGTGCCCGGCCTCATGCACATACGTGACGAACAAACGCAGTGGATAGGCAAACCAAGAGAAAAAACTCACGTTCCAGATGAGATAGACGATAAAGCCACCCGCCAGCGTAATCAGCAACATCTGGCGGCGTGTTAGGGTTTCGGACAAAGGGTTTTCAGTCACGGTTATTCCTTTTAATCTAAAATCACCTTTAATTTTATACGCAAAATGCCCTTTTGTTGTCGCATCTGATGATTACCCAACGATATATTGCATGTATGCTTGAGATTTCGCAAAATATAAGCTGTTGATTACGGTTAGTTCAAACGAGACATTATGCAAAGACGATTATCACTCTTGAGTTTGTTGCTATTGTTAGCAATCATCACGCCGAGCGCGGCGCAAGATCTCCCCGGTGCGAATTGGTACGCGGTGGCATGGTTGCCACAGGCCGATACCTTGCATTGGCTCAATGAGGACGGCGAAGTTACGTCTATCGCCCGGCCAAAGCTCCCGGCAGAAGCCGCCTTCCCCCAAGCGCAGATGCGCATCAGTGCCGATGGGCGCGTCTTGATGATCGTCGCCGCATTGGTGGATGGTACACAGGGCATCGGCTTCTATGACCTGGAAACGGGGCAATTCTTGCGCACACACCAAGCCCAACCCGACGAAGATATTCTTCTCGGCTTGGATGACACCAGTCAAGGCGATCAGATTGCGGTAGGGTTCGCCACGTTGCAGACCAACGCTTGGCGCGTCATCGTCTTTGAGTTTTCCAGCGGGGACGCAATCGCCCAATTGACAAACGCCGACCCCATAGCGGCCATCACACCGGATAACCGCACGCCAATTATCGTGTATTACGCGCCGGATACCGTGCATTTCCACCTGACGCAAGACGGCGTTTCATCAGCAGAATCCGCCTTCGCCTGGAACCCGGTTGACGGCGCACTCTCGCCTAGCCCATACATCAACTTAAACGGCGACATTCTCGCCAGCACGGGCGAACAGACCTTCCCGACAGAAAACGGCACCTTTGACCTTGTGGCCTCCCCCCTGCCGCAATTGGTAGGTGGTAATGCCATTGGGCGCGGGGATCGGCTGAACCCGACGACGCTCTATGCCGATAGCGATACCTTTAAAACTATGCCGCGATGGGTCGCGGGTGGCGGGTGGGTGGCCTTTCAAGCGTGGTTGGCCGATGGTAACGCCTTTTGGCTGGCGGTACCGGCAACGGGCGACACGCAGCCGCGCCTACTCGGTGAGGACATCACCCAAGTTTATGGTGCGCCCGCTGGCTATCTCGCGCTTCATACGGATAATCGCATCACCTATAATCTATCGTTTAACCAAAATGACAATTTGCTTATCCTCCCACCGGGCGCTGAGACCCCACAGATCATTTACATCACGCCGCACGATGCGACATTTTTGCTTGAAACCGTCACCGCGCAGACCGAAGCGCCGGCGGAAAGCGGCATCATCGCAGCATGTGAAGGAGCGCCGCCTGCCCGCTTGCAACCCGGTATTGCCCAAGTGATCGGCAGCGTGCCGCTACGCCTGCGTGATGTGCCAGATGGCGACCTCATCAAAGAGATGCCATTGGGATCACAGGTACAGATCATCGGCGGCCCGGCATGTGAGCGCGGTTTCTTGTGGTGGCAAGTCACATACACCGCGCCGGACGGCTTGACGGTCACGGGGTGGTCAGCGGAAGGCGACAACGCCGGTTACTATCTGGATATTCTACCGCCCACGCCCGTACCATCACCCACTGTTACGCTATCACCAACGCCAACATTACCCATTGGTGGCGGTCCGTTCATCCCGCCGACCATCACACCAGAGATGACTGCGACTGAATTGCCATAAATGACATTTCAAAGCACAATAAAAACATCTATATTTGAGTGCAAAAGGATGACTTATGCGTAAACTATGGCTCGTTTTGGTGTTGATCTTGTCATTGACGATCACACCAATTGCAAATGCTCAAAGCCAAACGGTGACTGATCGCATCGACCAAGCGATGGAACATCTCACCGGGTGGCTCAACTTAAGCACGCCCATCACACGGCAGGGGCAGTTCTGGCGTTGGGAAGAACAAGTCTACCCGGACTCCGGCTTCGGCTGCGGTGTACAGGGGCAAACGTACCCGGCAGAACCCAACCGCGCATTGAACATTTTCATTGCATACGAAGGTACCAATTATAACTATCGTGTGTCTTGGGATGGGCAGCTTTTGGTGTTGTGTGGTGAGGGCAATGTACCGCTGTATCGCAGCGATGACCCGAACTTAGCGCCACAACCTCAGCCCGTCACGCCACCTGTTGCCGCCGTCGGCGCAGATTTCTACGCCTGGGTATACATGGCGACTCAACAACGCTTTTATCTACTCAATGAGACGGGCGCAGTTGCCAACATACAACGCCCGCTCGTATCGAACGAGGCCAACGCCCCCACCGCGTTAACCATGTCACGCGATGGCCGTTACTTGATCCAAGTCGCGGAGTTAACGCCTGGCAACGAGGCGCTCGCTATTTCCGACTTGGCGACAGGCCAACAGCGCGTCATCCCGATCGGAACGGATGAAACAATCCGCCTGGGTGCGCCGTTTGATCTCGTCATTAACAACAATAATGTTTCAACGGCTACACCACTGGTTACAAACGCGGCCAGCACACAGATCGCCGTCGGCATCGCTAATGCAACCGATCCCCAAGTTAACGAGTGGCGCATCGCTGTGATTGACCTGGCGACGGGGACGATTGTCAATCAGTTGCGCTCGATTGACCTACCGGGCATCGTGCAAGGCGCAGATCAAGCGTTGACGGACGTTATCAACGATCAATTCGGGTCATTCTTTGCACTACCCGTCCTGTTTGACGATCAAGGCGGTATCCACTTCCGCTTGATCCGCCAATTTACAGGCGGCTCGCTGACCTACCCGGCTGCGGTATGGTATCCTCAAGCGGGCACAGCCACCAGTAGCCCCTTTGTTGGTTCGGATATGAACTTGCGGCCAGATGGGAGCACCGTCTATAATGTTCACGATCCGAATTTGCCATCCGCAGATGGTGCCGGCATGATCCCACCATTTAACGCCATTACCCGTGCAGAATATCTAGCGCCAAACCCCAATGAACGCTATATCTTCGGCGGAAGCAATGACATTATCTTCAATGTGCAGTGGGCGGATGACACAAGCTTAGTGCTGTATCGCACCACGCCCGATCTATTCTCGGACGCATCCACCTATTACGCCCGGCAATCTGAAGGTGACAGCATTTTTGTACTACCAGGCAAAAGTATCGGCGTACCCGGTGGCGCGTTGAGCGTTGGCGAAGGAACCAGCGGGCCGCTCATTAGCTACTTCGACGCAACGAGCGCATCCGCGACCATCTGGGAAGCCCCCCCGCAAAATGGCGACCCGATCTTCGTCTGGACAAACCAGTTTGAACAAGACCTCGGCCTAACTACCCTGTTTGATGGGCAAGATGTCACGACTACCGCGCCAATTGTCGGCAATCCGCCCGTTTTGGATAACAGTTGTGGCGAGCGGCCAAGCATCGTACAGGTAGGCATCATCGCCCGCTCAACCATCGTGGATGGATCACCGCTCAACGTGCGCGATGCACCCAACACCACGACGGCACAGGTCGCACGCATCATCCCGGAAAACACGCGCTTTAACATCATCGGCGGGCCGGAATGCTCGAACGGCTATACATGGTGGCAAGTGCAGTTGGATGACGGGCTTGTCGGGTGGGTAGCGGAGGCTGGCAGCGAGTTCTATTTCATCGAACCCGCGCCCTAACGCATCTGCTGCATGAACTTTTCCCATTCGGTTTCAAAATCTTGCCGAATGTCTATGACTTCGGGGTTGCGGTCCGGCAGGATCGCAACCTCAGTCGTGATGTGATCCTCTAATGTCTTCTGGATAAACCACGTCATCGCGTGCGCTTCCAGCTTGGCGTTATAGCGATGCCCAAACCACGAGAACCAATACAACAACAGAATCGGCAACGCGATCAACAGCGGATGCCAGGGCATAAAGATAATGATGGATGCCATAAATGTTGGCAATAAAAACGCATCCAGTAGATAACCTACACGGATGCGAACTTGGAGTTGTAAGCGTGTTAGATCATCGCCTAATGGCGAGAAAACACCGCTTAAGACCGTCGTTGATGCCGTGCGCCGACGATAACGAAAGGCCATTTTGCTGGTCGTTTTCATCCGAAAGCCATCACGAGAAGGTTCGATGTGATAGCGCCGCCCATCAGCGAACAAATTACGCAGGTGCAAGCGATCCGTGCTTGGGCGAGCGGCAGTTGCCATCGTCTGCAACGCCGCCCCCGGCGCTATACGCAGCATCAGCGTCAGCGGGACGTGCACATACCACCCATAACGCAGTATGGCCTGCCGGAGCCGTGGTAGCATCAGCCGATCGGCTCCGCCACCACGACAATCCGATCAAGATAGGCATTTTGGAAAAAGTCGTAGTTCTCGCATGTAATCAACGTCAGGCGTTCGCTACTTGTCGGGCGCACCGGGTCCAAGTTTGCCGGATCCACACTGTTGATTTCAATGATTTCATATTGGCGCTCGACATCACCTTGACGCAAAATAACGAGCGTACCGATAGGCAGATCTTCTAGCCCGGCAAAGACCCCACGCCGTCCGTCGCGCATCTCGACATGCCCACTGAGGACGATGTTACCCGGCGTGCGGCCAAGCCATGTTGTCCCTTGCAGGTGGCCGACGTTCATACCCAGGTTACTCACATCCCAGCTTCCATCTGTGATGTAGGATTGAATCACAGGGGCATTGATGGCCGCTGCCGGGATGATAATCTGTGCATCTTCTAAAGAATACAAGCCAACCGACAGTTCAGGCGTGTTTGTCGGCACATTAGGCGGCGGGATCACCCCACCACCCGGCGCAACCGCTGTTACATCTGCGTCTTCAACGGTCGGTTGTATATCGGCGGTCGCTTCTGCAACGGTTGTTGGCACAACAGCGGTTGCTGCTGTGTCGTCATCGTCACCCCCACCGGAAAGCGTCGTAAAGATTAGAAAAGCGACTGCACCAAATACGCCGAGGATGATGAGTGATAATGGATTAATGCTGGAGTTTCTTCTGCCTCTTTGCACAGCCTACCCCACTTAAAGCTAAAAACACATACTATGCTTATTATAACGTGTTTGATATAAACTTGCTTACAACTTTTCCTGTGTGTTTTGTATCAAATCTGCGATCTCATTTACAACATCTTGCCTATCAAGTTGTGCGAAGTGCTGCTGTGCTTGACGATAAAGTTGGATCGCTTGCTCATGCTCCCCAACTGCGGTGAACAGATCACCCAATTGCCGCATCGTCTGCGCCGCGAGTAGCGACTGCCCGTGCTGCCGGGCGAAGTCCAGCGCATGGCGATAGGCATTAAACGCAGCTTGGACGTGTGTCCGCGCATTGTTACCATCAATGGCCTGCGCCGCAATCTGCAAATGGAGTTCGGCTATCATGCTACGTGTTTCGTATTGCTCCGCGACTGTGCCGATCTTTTGTAGCACCGTCAGCGCGGCGTGTTGCTGCTGCAAGGCTTGATCAAATTGCTTGATGCGCTGATGGCTAACGGCTAAGTTCTGTAAGCGCCCGGCTAACCCACGTTGATCGCTGAGTTCTTGCGCGATGTTGATCGCCTCGCGGTGATATTGTATAGCCATTTGATGATCGCCGACATCATCGTAAAGTAAGCCCAAGTTACTTAACCAAATGCCGCGCCCACGTTGATCGTTGAGTTCGGCAGCGATCAAAAGTGCCTGCTCCAAATAGTCAGTAGACGCTTCGTAATCGCCCATCTCGCGTAAGATATTGCCGATATTACCCAAAAGACCGTTTTCCGTCAGCCGATCGCCTTCATGCTGGGCACAATACAGCGCCGCTTGGAACTGTTCCAACGCTTGTTTGGTCTGACCATTGCGGTAATAAATGAGCGCCAAGTTGCCCCGGTGTCGGCCTTGTGCGGCGATGTCGTCCGTCAAGGCGATCAACTGCGTTAAAGCGTCAATTGCCTGCTGTGGTTGGTCTTGACGCAAGGCTAACCGCACCCGCCGCAACAAATTAACTTGTGGATTATCGCTCATGTCTAATCGTCTTCTTCTTCTGGCAAAGATGGCACCGGCGGCAACCGTTTGCTAGCACTACGCGGGAGCGGCAGATTAACGGAAAACATCTCTTCGGTCGCTGCGAATGCCTCATCATTGTTCTGCTGGATAGTATCTAAATCAAACGGCACATCCGGCGGATCTACGGATTTTTCCTCCGGCACGCCGGGCGGCGGCTGCACAATAGGTTTAGTCGGTTCTGGCTTTGCCGACGGTTTGATAATCCCGGCTGCTCCAGCGTCAAAATTCGTCAGTGCCACATGCCGTATGCGGCTATTGAACAAATTACCCAAGGCTTCTACAGCGGCCTCACGGACACTTTGCAAGGTCTGCGGCTTGAGATCATCGGCTTCAAGTTCGGTTAACACTACATGCATCAAACCGCGCATCTCAAACGCATTCGCCGCTTGATCCTCCTGACGAATAGCAAGATACGGCACAAAGTACCCGGCGATCATCTCCAAAATGGGCGCGGCTTCGGCCTCCAAAACAACGGCGATCGGGTCGTTCTCATCCGCATAATAGGCTTGAATATGCCCAAGCGACGGCAGCACACCCTGCGCGATGACATGATAAAGGCGTGCATAACTCTGCACCCAATCTTCAACATGAATGCGCTTGGTGTTTTTGAGTTCAACCGGGGCATCGCCCACAACCAATAAAATCCCATACATCGCTAGGTTGCGGGTGAGATACGCCAGCCGTTCTTCGACTGTCCGCCCTTGCTCCCACCCGACGGTCACAAGCTGCGGGGCGTGCCGTTGAGCTAATTTAATCAAAATGCGTTTCAGACGCGACATGACCATTCCTTAACACTGGTACAAATATAAAAGGGTAAGCCGTCCACACCCTTTAAGACCCATTATATATTAAATACCCCTTGAGCGACGAGTTGCAATCCAAGCAAAGCTAAAACGACAATGGAAATGGTCAGCGCCCATTGCGTTAAGCGTTGATCCACCCGGCGCAACCGCTCAAAGACCACCACCCAGACGATCATCAAACCGAGGAAGACACCGTAAAACGCCAGCAGAAAAGCGACTGCATGGGCGGTGGATTGATCCAACGCATCGCGTAAAATAGGCCCCGTGACGACACCCCAAAAGATATATGGTCCAGGGCTGATGAGGTTCATACCGACCGCTTTTATTAAGGTTTGCGTGCCGGATGTCAGCGGCGCGTCCATCTGCGTGATGAGGGGTTGTTGTGTCCGCCAAGCCGACCACGCTAACCACAAGACATAAAGACCACCGACGACCTTGAGCAATCGCAGCGCATCGTCGGGTAGTTCACCGAGTAAAAAGGTCATCACCAAGATAATCGGTAGATCAGTGATGAGCGGCGCGAAAATCACGCGGACACCATGCTGCCAGCCTAAACTTAACGTTGTGTTGATAAGAAAACTCAGCAAAGGGCCGGGCGATGTAGCCGCAGCCACCCCAAAGCCCACCCCCTGCGTGATAAGACCAAGCATGTTGGTATCCTTCGTTCCTTACACCAGAGAATATGATTGGTAGATAACATGGGCAGGTTCTTTATTGTCTTGGACAGCAAGAATACCGTCCAAGATTACGAGAGTAAGGGCGCATTGCAATGCGCCCGCCGACTGAAACCCACATCCACGTTTTTCTGTGGTTTTATCCACATGATACAAGGCTACATCAAAATACCGAAATGAAATAATATGTAACTACGCAGGTATGCTCTGATTTATATGCTGCCCCGGTTCAAAACTGGGGGCTAGCACAGTGCAGCGCATGTATGCGCCGCCCGTAAACGGGCTAGTCAGCGCGAAATATCATTTTATACAGCCCGTTTACGGGCTTCCTAGCTTTTAATGTGGCCATCGGCTTTGAGCCGATGCGGGATATAGGCTTTACCTGAGTAGTTACAATAATATTGCATTTTTTGTTGCATACTCTTACAATCAGTGTTGCTAAGTAAGCAACCATAAGACGCGAGACATGGGAAAAAAACAAATCATATTATGCGTAGCACTGCTGTTATCACTTGCAGCCTGTGCTAGTGCAGAAGAAGACCCCGACGTGACCACCGATGACTCATGGAACCCTATCGAAGCCAATGCTGTATGGGAACCTGTCGAACAACAGGTTAATGGTGTTTCGATGGTGCAAGTTCCCCCCGGATGCTTCATGATGGGGAGCGATGTAGGCCGTCGTGATGAACAACCAGCCTCTGAAATCTGCTTTCAAGAAGCCTTTTGGATCGATCAATATGAAGTGACCAACAGGCTTTATGGCTCACATGGTGTTTTTGAAGGGGACAACCACCCACGAGAAAACTTGACCTGGTTTGAAGCCCGTGATTTTTGTGTGGCGCGTGGCGGGCGGTTGCCCACTGAGGCAGAATGGGAGTATGCGGCACGCGGGCCGGACAGCTTGCTCTACCCTTGGGGGAACAGCTTTGAATCTGATAACCTCATTTATGATGGCAACTTTGATAACCGCACCCATCCTGTAAGGAGTCGCCCGGCGGGTGTATCCTGGGTGGGCGCATATGATATGAGCGGCAACGTGTGGGAATGGGTGAATAGCATGTACTGGTCTTATCCATACAATGCAGCGGATGGCCGCGAGGACCTGTTTAACCCAGATGAACGGCGCGTGTATCGTGGTGGCATCGGCAGTTATATAGACGATGGAACCAGCACAGCTAAACGGTTCCGCGCTATGCCAGATACACGGGGCTGGTTTATCGGCTTCCGTTGTATGCGCGAGAACGTATGATATTTTTATCGTTAAACAACCACTAGGATCTTACTGTTATGTCTGTTATTTTGGCTATCATAGCCGCCTGGATTACCGCATTAGGCCCATTATCAGCCGAAGATATTGAACCGCCAGCATATGACCCACAAGCAATTGTGGAAGGGGAAGAAATTTATAGGATCTATTGCGCTTCTTGTCATGGGTCCAACAACCCAGGAGAAGACTTGATTAACCCCATCGGCTCCGTGCTTGTTGATAATGATTTTATCCAGATGAGCACCGATGATGAATTACTCACATACCTAAAAGTAGGCCGTGCTGCCGATCATCCTGACAATGAGAGCAACATCGCTATGCCCGCACAAGCAGCCATCTTAGATGACGAACAACTTACGCAGGTCATCGCTTACATGCGGGCGCTCAATGACCCTGCACTGTCTCAGTATATTAATCAGCCGGAAGAAGCCGCTGATAGTTCAACAATACCTGATGTGCCTTACGAATGGGTGCGTATCGTGGACAACCTCGATAATCCGCTTTACGTGACCCATGCCAACGATAGCAGCGGGCGTTTATTCGCTGTGGAGCAAGCTGGTTATGTGTTGGTTGTGCAGGATGGGCGCTATCTTGATGAACCGTTCCTAGATTTAACCTTTAACGTGCCGGATACCGTCTATCATGGTGGTTATACCGAACAGGGCTTGCTCGGCATTGCATTCCACCCGGATTACGCCAATAACGGTTATTTTTACGTCTCCTATATCAACCGCGACGGCGATAGTGTGATCTCGCGTTACAGCGTATCATCAGACGATCCTAATCGTGCAGATCCAGACAGTGAGCAAATTCTACTCACGATTGACCAACCATTTGAAGATCACAACGGCGGTAATCTCGCCTTTGGGCCGGAAGGCTATTTGTACGTTGCATTTGGCGATGGTGGACGACCCGCCGAGCCGAATAATCGCTCGCAAGAACCGGCTTCCTTCATCGGTAAAATGCTGCGCCTGGATGTAGACAACGGCACGCCTTACGCTGTGCCGGAAGATAATCCATTTATCGGCCAAGAATCATTCGCGCCAGAAATTTGGGCGCTTGGGTTACGCAACCCTTGGCGCTTTAGCTTTGACCGCGCTACAGGCGATCTGTTTATCGCGGATGTCGGCCAATGGATATTCGAGGAAATTAACTACCAAGCGGCGGATAGCCCCGGCGGGCAAAATTACGGGTGGAGCGCCTACGAAGCCAACGCATCATACCTGGCTGATGCCGATCTTTCCGGCGGTGAGTTAACGATGCCTGTGCTGGATTACACGCACGATCAAGGCTGTTCTGTAACAGGCGGCTATGTTTACCGGGGCGAAACCTTGACCGATCTCCAAGGGCTTTACATCTATGGCGATTACTGCAATGGGCGCATCTGGACAGCGACACAAGACGCAGACGGCGCATGGAATGCGGAGTTGTTCATGGCGACCGAGTTTGTGATCTCATCGTTCGGTGAAGATGAAGATGGCGAACTCTATCTAGTTGATTACAAAGGCGCGATCTATCGCCTACAAGCCGCCACCGCACAAAACGAGTAAGTGTCGCTAGTCATCAGCCATAAATATCAGGCGATCAATGAGCAAGCCTAATGCACGTTCGCCTGATACTTGCCTTTCAGCATCAGGGTAAGTTAATGTCAGCGTCAGGTTGTCACCAGTGAGATCCGGCGGCAGCACAAACGTGTAATCAGCGATTGTTTCCGCGCTGACCTCAACACGCCCAACTTGGCGGCCATTAACGGACAGCGTAACCGGGTAAGCGCGACCAAACGCCTGCATGGTTACAGTGACCGTATAGGATGCAACGGGTAAATCCAAATATAATGCCGCGAGGTGGTCGCCCTCCCCCGTCCAACGGGCTGTTAAGCCGCCAAAAGACTCCATCCAATACCATCCCCAGCCGATAAACCGCTGATCGTCCGACGTACCGATGTCAATCTGATACGTATTGGGGGCGATCTCCACAGGCAGACGCGCCGGGCAGCCATCAGGATGCCACGATGTGCGATACACAACCGCTTCACCCTCAATGAAAACCGGGCATAGCACATCATGTAGGCCGTTAAAATACCCCATAATCTCGCGGGCGGCTTCGCCATTAGGGTCATTGATAAAGTTCTTGTGCAGCACGATGTACCCAACAGGCCACGATGGGATAATCTCACGGAGTTGCGCTTCTACGGCCTCCGGTTCAAGTTCACGCCGCTGCCCCAACCAACTCAGAAGCGGGTCATCCGTGCGCAAATACCAGAAGTGGCCTAGCGGTGCCCGTGCCAAAAAGCCATTAATAACCTTGCGCTGATGAATGATGGCATAATACTGTGTTGCGATCGCGTCCATATTCCCGACGAGCAGTTCCCCCGTACCGGCACCCGTCGGCGCATCAATAATGACATAATCACGATCCGGCTCTGAGGCGATCGTCGTATAAAAGTCGTATTCTGGTAACACGGGTTGAACAGGCCCCGGCATATACAACCGCAAGGTAAACGCCAACACAAGCACAGATGCCGCCATCAAGGGTGCCCGCACATTGAGCG
The DNA here is from genome assembly GCA_034437635.1 of Anaerolineae bacterium. Lineage (GTDB taxonomy): Bacteria > Chloroflexota > Anaerolineae > Aggregatilineales > Phototrophicaceae > J038. Next base: position 12,459 of record DAOTTT010000282.1, read on the forward strand.
ACAGAGAATCAACCACCGGTGACCACGTTTTCGCCGCAAAGATAAACCCGGCGATCAGGTAAACAGGCGCTATACGCCAAGGCATTCTAAAGTTACCGTCGGTGACATCAAACAGCCAACGATACGGCATCGCAATATCTGTCCCAAACAGGGTTAAGGTCGGCCCGATAGCGATCACCAACGGGGGCAGCATCAAAGCAAACCACAACCAACGATGACGATGAATAGGCGATGGTTTGCGCCAGAACAGCGTAATCAACAACGCAGAAACCACCGCGAACGCCACGAAGCCCCCCAGTGTAGGGACGTTCCACTCCCACCAGCGGTCATACGTCCACAAAAAACCACCGGGGAAAGGAATACCCGGACGGTCTTCAACTACACCGGGAATAGTACCAGCGACACCATCCAAAATTGCAGGGAGCAACCCCACCCCCCACAGCAACGCCAGAGCACCGGATACAATCCCACTGCCCACAGCTAACATCACGAGGCGTTTTGTTCCACGCCAAACGGTTAATAAGCCGTAGGGAATCAACAAGAAGCCAAGCAACAACGGGAATTGCAGATCGGTTAGGATCATCGCCCACAAGCCAACAGCCTGCAAAACAGCCCAACCAACTGTATGCCGCCACTTACCCACCTCTATTGAGGCCGCTACTTGCTTCCACAATAGCAGATGCACCGGTAACCAAAACCATCCGATGAGGTTGATGTGGGTATTGTAATAAAAATAGCGCAGCAAGGGTGTCGCTTGGAGCACCAAGCCACCCAATAGCGCCAGCATCGGTGTGATTTGCTCATGGCGCAGATAAACAAAGAAAGCGTATCCCTGCAAGACAATCGCCACAAATGTGATAACCGTCATTGCAGTAAAGGTATCTGTAATTGCCTCTACAACGGCCCATAGTGGATACCAAAAGAGCGATAATGTGGTATACGCCATATTATTCTCAAAAGGAAACATGACGTAATCACTCTGAAAAACGCTTAATTCAGGCGATGATAGCGCGGTTTCAACCCACCAGAAGTTCCAATGGAAATGGAAAAAGTCATAGCCGGCAGCGTGCGTGCCATTGTTCATCCATAATGGGTAGATAACAAGCAACGCCACCAGCATATAAACACTGATAGCGATACCATGTAGGCGGGCGTTAAGGCGCATAAACGTTTACGGGTCGTTGATAATCACGTCTTCACAAGTACCAGAATACCACAGCCAAGGCGGGCAATCCGGGTCAGGGTCAAAGTCGCGGATGAGATTAAGCATCGGCGTTCTACATAGGACGTTACCGCCTTCGTCAAATGCAATCACTTCGTAGGACATCGGCGGGGTGCGGTTCGTGACGATGGAAAAACGCGGGCTGGTTGTATCCACACGGGCACTGGTCTCTGCCCCTTGCGACCGGGCAACCGAGACTAATTCGCCCTCATAGTTAAACACATTGACCTGATAGTTTGCGGCTCCTGGTGCCGGGTCCCAATAGAAGCGCACTTGCCCGAACGGAATTGTCACAATAGGCGATGTCGGCACAAACCCAGGGCACGTTCCGTTCGTCAAAGTGGTTGTAGGTGGCGCGACTTCGTTTTCTTCTGTGTCTGGTGCGGCTGTATTCGTGTTGACGGTCGCCGCCGCCCCTGCAATCTGCGAGGTCGTCAGCGCAATATCACCCATTGTGGGGACGGTCACCGGCAAACGCAGAACTTCAACGGGCAGACCTTCCAAGACAGCAAAAGCATTGAGTTGCTCAACGGTCATCGTCGCTGTACGCTGCCAAGAAACCGTACCTTCATCACGACAATCGAATGCAAAAGCCCGGTATCCACGCGGGATGCTCAGTTGACCGTTGTTCAAGAATGCTTCACCATCCAATGCGGATAGCTCTGTAAAGTCACACGTTGCGCCCTCTGCGGCAGGTGCTTCTGCTAGCAACGCGCTAAATTCCGCAAAAAATAACGGATCTGTCGCAAACTCTGCATACGTGCGGCTTTCTGAACGCACGGCTACCGTTCCCCGTACCCGTATATCAGCCCGGTTGACCGTTAAGTTAATCGGTTGATTGTCCAACGCTTGGATAACCAGCGCGTTGACAGTGCCCGTGCAATCACTGCTCAGTGGCGCTCGCAAGGCGAAATCTTGCATCAATGATCGGGCAGAAGCGGTGATTGTGGGTAGCGTGTCTAGCCCCTCCGCACGGACCAATGAACGACTGATCCATAGAGGGGTATCGTCTTTAGTCACACGCACCCATTCCCCATCGGCGCTAAGGCCATCAGCCAGTAATTGTGTCCCGCTGTTGACACTATCGAGCACGGTATCATTGACGCTCGGACGCGAGCGCAAGTTAGAATTGGCTGTCGTCGTGACTTGAATCGGATCAACAACGGCCAAAGCGTTTTCAGGGTCAACACGATTTTCGAGCGTGGCATCGCCCAAGAGCATGTAAAGCACACCGCCATCAACTTGGGTTAAGGTTGCGGATGTATTCAGCACAGATACCCCGTAGGCGGTTCCGGCTGTCGCCGGAGAGTTTAATACAGGCACATCGACCAAGTTGGCAGTGTCCACAGGCAAATCACCCGCGCCATTCGTGCAGACGCTCTCCCGCGCTAGACCTTGGCAAGCGTCTAATGTCGTCACAATCGTTTCATTGACGAAAGCCAAACACGTCCCATCATCGGTAGTATCCTGCGCGTAGGATGGCACAGCCAAAAGCAATAACAGCATTATCACGGTTAAGAGAAGATGTTTCATCGAAGTTTGGCGACGAGAAACCACCTACAAAGTCGGTGGTAGAGGTCGCATCTCCTTTCTTGTTTTTTGTTATCCCGAAGGAATGGGGATTTTGCTATGAGGCTAAATGGTAGTCGCTTTCGGAGATTTCTGCAAGCGGCTTGTTTGAAGAAAAAACAGGTATGCGGCTGTGCATACCTGTTGTAGTTTACAGCGAACTATTCGTCGTCGCTTGCACTATCTTCTTCTTCGCTAGGTTCAACGGCTTCTGCCATCTCGTCGTCATCGCTATCATCTTCCTCTCCAGGTTGTTCGAGCACACTCCATGTACCCTCTGCCTCATCGAAAAGGAAGGTGCGCCCATAGGTGCTCAGCAGGGCGTGAGTGCCGGGGAGTTGCATCATACCATCATCAGTCTCGACAACTTCGCCCTCAAAAAATTGATAGCGCGAAAGATGACCGATTTCTGGGTCTAGCGCCCAGCCAAGCGCATCACGAATTTCGTCGCTGTTACGCCAAAGCTCGCCAAAGCCGCGAATAGGTTGGTGTAAGCCATCGGGTGGTGTAATTTCTGGGTCAAACTCCGGTGTGCCTTCTTCCCAGGTATCAGCAAAGACCAACCACTCGCCTGTGGTTTCATCATCTTCGGATTCAATCATCACCCAGATCCGCGAATTAGGCGCCAGGTAAAACATACGGCCATTTTCAAAAACCTGCTCCGCTACGATGATCTCCCAATCTGTAGGCCGGGGGAACGGATCCGGTGTCGGCTCTGGGTCGGATGCAAGGCTTACCATTGCTTGGGCAGCCAGCAAAGCGCCGATCAGCCCGAATATGATGAAAATTTTACGCATAGATCTTCCATTTCTTCAAATTGCATGTTTGCTTCTGGGATGCTTAAGTTGCATCCCCTCAAGATAAATTATAAAAGATTTTAGATATACAGTAAACGACACACGCTATATGGTAGGGTAATCGTCGCCTTGTCAGAGTGTATCGCGCTCTGTATAATTTGTTTAATGATAAAAACGAACGGAAAATACGTGAAAACGCTGGTCAACATTGCACGTCAACGCTTCAGCATCATCACCAACATTGTGGGGCATGTACAGGCACGAGTCTTCGTAACCGCGCTGTATTATACGCTAGTTGTGCCCTTTGCTGGGCTTGCAAGGATATTCACTGGCCCTCTCGTTAATCGTAACGACCCACCCAGTTGGTTGGATCGCGCCCCCACCCCTACAGATCTTGATTCCGCATATGACCAAGGTTAAGCGATGTACATTCTTGGCATTTCATGCTTTTTCCATGATTCAGCAGTAGCTATCATCAAAGATGGCGAACTGATCGCCGCAGCAATGGAAGAACGCTTTAGCCGTACAAAACATGATAGCAGTTTCCCCCATCAGGCGATTGCCTTCTGCCTACAGCAAGCAGGCATTACAGGTGAAGACCTTGACTATGCTGTCTTTTACGAAAAGCCACTCGTCAAATTCGAGCGTATTCTACTCACGATCTTAAAGACTTTTCCCGCATCCGGTAAGGTTTGGCGAGAAGCCATCATTAGCTGGATGAACGAAAAGTTATGGATCCGCAGCCTCATTGAGCGCGAGCTTAATCTCAATGATAAAAAAATCTTGTTCTGCGATCATCACATGAGCCATGCCGCCAGCGCATTCTTCAGCAGCCCGTTCAAAGATGCGGCAGTTATGACTGTTGACGGTGTGGGCGAATGGACGACAACGACATTAGGCACAGCAGAAAGTTATTGGCAAGGCGAAACAGGCCAGAACGCAATCAACCTAGAGTACGAACAACGCTTCCCCCATTCCCTGGGTTTGATGTATTCAGCATTTACAGCCTTCCTCGGTTTCCGTGTGAATAACGGGGAATATAAGGTTATGGGCATGGCTCCCTATGGTGAGCCACGTTATGTGGATAGAGTGGCGAAAGTCTTCCAGCATGACTCGAAGACGGGCAGCTTCCGCATGAATATGGATTATTTTGCTTTCCATAAATCAACAGAAAGCAGCATCAGCCAAAAGTTTATTGATCTTTTTGGTCAACCGCGTGTGCATGATGCCGACTTCTTCACGATGAATACGAACCCGGAACGCGCCGGGGAAAAAGCGCAGATGAAAGAGAACCAACACTACGCGGATATTGCGGCGAGTGTCCAGCGCGTCACGGAAGATGTGCTCGTTGCTATGGCGAATCATCTCCATGCCCAAACAGGCAAAAAGCATTTGGTGATGGCCGGGGGCGTAGCCTTAAATACCAAAGCCAACTATCGGCTGCTCAACGAAACCCCGTTTGAGGAAATTTATATTCAACCGGCGGCGGGGGATGATGGCGGCGCGTTGGGGGCGGCGCTCTGGGCCTACCACATCGTATGTGGCAAGCCGCGCAACTGGGTTATGCCCCACGCTTATTGGGGCAAGTCATATAGCGAAAGTGAATATCACGATTTCCTCAAAGAAATCGGCGCAAAGTTTGAAGACTTTAACGATAATCCCGACCGACTCGCCGGGGTCTTGGCGGAGGCCATGACTGAAAAGCAAGTCGTGGGGTTGCATCAAGGCCGGTTTGAGTGGGGGCCAAGGGCACTTGGCAACCGTAGTATTCTCGCAGACCCACGCGGCGCGGAAATGAAAGAAATCGTCAACACGAAAATCAAGTTCCGCGAGCCGTTTCGCCCATTTGCACCTGTGATCCTCAAAGAGCGTGCCCCGGATTATTTCGATTACCCGGCGGTGGCGGAGCATCAAGCACCACGCTATATGTTGATAGTCAGCCCGATTAAAGACGACAAAAAAGATGAGATAGCAGCCGTTAACCACATGGGTACCGGACGGTTGCAGACTATCGACCGTGAGACGAACCCACTTTACTATGACATCCTGGCGCGGTTTGATGACATTACAGGCGTGCCCGTCGTGTTGAACACATCGTTTAATCTACGCGGCGACCCAATCGTAACATCACCAATGGATGCCTGGGAGACTTTCCAGAAAAGTGATATTGATCTGCTAGTCCTCGGTAAATTCTTGGTACGCAAATAATAGAGAGGCAGTGCTGTCAACGACCACCCGCTGAAGCGGGTGGCTTGCGGGAAACCGTAAGCCCATGTTGACCAGCCTCAGCCATGCCGAAGGGTAAGGGCTACGTTACGGGCGAATACATAGGCACGTCGGGGTGACGCTCCAGC
>DAOTTT010000283.1:0-3837 GCA_034437635.1 Anaerolineae bacterium
CACACCGCGCACGATCTTTTGTCCGATGCACGGTGGTAGCTACACGCGCCAACCATGCTTTCCTCCACCCGCTAAAGACGGGTGGTTTCCAGCAAGGAGGTTTTGATGAAAGTTGCGCACATCATAACAAGCCTAGGAGTTGGTGGTGCGGAGATGATGCTAATCAATCTTTTGGCTGCTACTGATGTGAGCCGTTATCAACCGCATGTTATATCACTCGTGGATGAAGGCGAATTAGGCGCTAAAATCCAGGCGATGGATGTGCCTTTATGGTCGCTCAATATGAAGCCGAGCCTGCCTAATCCGCTTAAAATCAGGCAACTGCGACGGCAACTCCAACACATAAAGCCTGATGTCATCCAAACCTGGATGTACCATGCGAATCTCATCGGTGGTTTAGCGGCGCGGCGTGCTGGGCGTATACCTGTAGCGTGGAGCATCCATTCTGGTCATATCCAGCGCGGCCAGGAAAAGCGCACAACAATCTGGTTACAGCGTATTTCAGCGAGTTTGTCACGATGGTTGCCGCATCGTGTCGTCTATGTCTCTAAGCTGGCACAGTCCATCCATGAGTCGATGGGTTATCAAGCGGATAAATCGACTTTCATTCCCAATGGCTTTGATCTCAATCGTTTTCATCCAGATCCTGCTGATCGTCAAGCGGTTCGTGCTGCACTAAGTATTCCTGATGATGCCTCTGTGATTGGCTATGTAGCGCGTTTTCATCCGCTCAAAGGGCATCGTAATTTCATCCAAGCTGCTGGTAAAATCCACGTACAGCGCCCAGATGTGCAATTTGTACTTGCGGGCACCGACATCAATCAGCATAATGTGGAACTGCAACGCTGGATTGATGCAGCGGGCATTCAGCCTGCCGTGCACCTGTTAGGGCGGCGCGATGATGTGCCGCGCTTATTACGTGCATTTGATATGTTTGCGCTTGCTAGCGACAGCGAAGCCTTTCCGATGGCTTTGGGGGAAGCGATGGCAACAGGATTGCCCGCTGTGGTAACAGACGTTGGCGACTCGGCCTACTTGTTAGGGCAGGGCGGGTTGAGTGTACCGCTTGGTGATGTCGATGCGTTTGCACAGGCTTGTTTAACGATATTAGCAGATGCAAAGACCTATGGTGAACATGCGCGGCAGCGTATCGCCGATGAATTCTCCCTGCGTTTTATAGCTGACCGTTATATGGCGCTGTACGATCATATGTTACTTGCAGACAAAGCAGAAATTGTGTGAAAATTGATATTTCTCTGATTACATCCATTTATCGTGCAGAAAAGTTTTTACCTGATTACTTTGAGTCGGTGCAATCTGTGGTATCTTCATTGGCGGATTATGCTATCGAGTTAATTATTGTCGCTAACGATGCCACAGCGACTGAACGCCAGTTGATTGATGGTTTCGCTCAAATGCTAGATCATGTTGTGCCGCTCTATGTTGGGCGCGAGACACTTTATGCGAGCTGGAACCGGGGCGTTACCGCAGCGAGTGGCGTAGTCATTGGCTTTTGGAACGTCGATGACATTCGCACGGCAGAGGGGCTTGTCGATGCGCATACTAAAATTCAAGCGGGCTGTTCGGTTATCTATGCGCCTTTAGTTGAGGATGTCCAGCAAGTTTGGTACGGTATACCTGACCGCCGTTATGAGAAGCGTGCGCCACTTGTCCCGTTTTCAAAAGAACGCTTTATGTGCGAACCGTTAGGCGGTACGTTCTTCATGTTTACCCCGCAGATATTTGCACAAGTCGGCGGCTTTGACCCGCGCTTTAAGGTGCTAGGTGACTTCGAATGGTGGACACGCGCAGCACAACACACGGCGTTTTGCCCTGGCGATGTCATCGCCGGATATTGGATTAAACATGGTGATAACTTAACATCCGGTGGGCGTGGCGATATTGAGCGTAATGTAATTTATCTATTGACAGGGCAATTTGAGTATTTGAATTACAGTTATGACCCGCAAGCGATGGCCGCTGTTTGGGCAGAGTGGGCGGAAGATGCCCCCGATGTTCCGGCTGATGTTGCCGATGCTTTGTGGGGTGAGCAAGCACGAGCACGTTGGCAAGCCGGTGGATTTCAACGTCAAGTACAGCGTTGGCTGGACTTCCCTAAGGCGATGCTGCGCTTATTCATCAACTATACACGCTTACGCCCTATCTTTTATCGTCTGGGTTTAGTAAAGGATCGTCTGCCCTAATGCGTTTAACCTTTGTCATTTATGGGTTAGGTACTGGCGGTGCAGAGCGTGTATTGGCGAATTTAGCGTCGGGTTTTGTTGAGTGCGGTCATCATGTAAGCGTTATCACAATGGCTGATGATGTGCCAGATTACTACACCTTGCCGGATGCGGTGACACGTATCAAGACGAATTTAGCTGGTGAATCAAAATCTGTTTTAGGCAAAGTCGGTTGGTCTATACGTCGGTTTAGTCGCCTGCGGCGTGTTATCCGGCAGACGCAACCGGATGTGGTTATCAGCTTTTTGGATGTGACCAATGTTATGGTGCTTATTGCCCTTATCGGGCTTGAATATCCTGTGATCGTCACAGAACACGCGGATCCTTTAACGCATCCTATTCGTAGTCGATTATGGAGTATGCTGCGTCGTTGGATGTACCCGCGTGCGGCGGCACTGGTTGCACCGGCTAGCGGCATTACAGCATACTTTGATTGGTTGCCATCGTCCAAACGCTTCATGATCCCGAACCCGTTGCCCCCATTATCTGAACAAACTGCACAACCCTATGGGTTTTCTCCCAAATTTCGTTATCATTTAGTGAGCATGGGGCGGTTTATCCCGCTTAAAGGCTTTGACTTGCTTTTAGCGGCCTTTGCGAAAATCGCTGCCGATTATCCGGAATGGGATTTGACGATTTTCGGTGATGGCGATTTGCGGCCTACTTTAGCACATCAGCGTGATGCGCTTAGTCTGACGGATCGTGTGCATATGCCGGGGGTCATTCCAGCACAGGCTGCCTTTGCTCATGCTCATGTGTTTGTGCTATCTTCTCGTAGTGAGGGCTTCGGTAATGTTATCATCGAAGCGATGGCGCAGGGCGTGCCACCCGTCAGTTTTGATTGTCGGGTAGGGCCGTCCGATATTATCACGCATGAGAAAGATGGTTTATTGGTGCCTGCGGAAGATGTCGCGGCATTGGCTGATGCACTGAAACGCATGATGAATGACACGAATTTGCGGCAACGATTGAGTGACCAAGCGAGAAACGTACAGTCACGCTATGCCTTGACGACAATCATTGACCAATGGATGTCTCTTTACGATAAAAAGTTATAGGTAAAAATTATGCCAAGGACAATACACCCAGACGGAATTAACGCCTTAGTTTATGGCGATCACGGTGCCCCGCTTGATATTCTCGGCGTGCAAGCGCTGGATGACGGGCAGTTTGTAGTGCGCGGGTATCGTCCCGATGCACAAAAGATGAATGTGCTTGTTGATGGGCAATCCTATCCGATGAAATGCTTGCACGAGACCGGCTTGTTTGAGGCCGTGCTTGACACCGACCCCGGCATTACCTACCAGTTTGAAGCGCGTTACGAGCACTCAACAGACACAACCTATGACCCTTACGCCTTCCCGCCCATTTTGACGGAATACGATATGTATCTCTGGGGGCAGGGTAGCTTACTTTATAGTTACGAGAAAATGGGCGCACAACTACGTGAGATTGATGGTGTTAAGGGTGTAAACTTCGCTGTATGGGCACCGAATGCGCGTAAAGTGTCGGTTTTGAGTGATTTTAATCATTGGGATGCCCGCCGTCACCCCATGCATAGACACGGTCACAGCGGCATTTGGGAACTGTTCAT
>DAOTTT010000284.1:0-5912 GCA_034437635.1 Anaerolineae bacterium
CTTACCAATAGCGACGTAGATGCACTTCATATCCTGGCCTTTTTGGTTGATTATTGGTGACCGTCAGGTGGGTAAGACGACCATCGCTATCGATACCATCATCAACCAAAAAGGCCAGGATATGAAGTGCATCTACGTCGCTATTGGTAAGCGTCGTGGTGAGGTTGCGCGTATCCAAGCCCTGCTGGAAGAATACGGCGCGATGGATTACACCACTATCGTCGTTGCGTCCGCATCCGACCCGGCAGCGATGAACTATATCGCGCCGTATTCCGGCTGCGCGATTGGCGAATGGTTTATGGAAAGCGGCCAAGATGCGCTCGTAGTCTACGATGACCTGAGTAAGCACGCTTGGGCATATCGGCAGGTGTCGCTGCTCATGCGCCGCCCGCCGGGGCGCGAAGCCTACCCCGGTGACGTGTTCTACCTGCACAGCCGCCTGCTGGAACGCGCCGCGCAACTTAGCCCGGAGCGTGGCGGTGGTAGCTTGACTGCGCTGCCGTTTATCGAAACACTGCTCGGTGACGTGTCCGCATTTGTGCCGACGAACGTGATTTCTATCACCGACGGTCAGATTTACCTTGAAAGTGACCTGTTCTACTCCGGCCAACGCCCTGCGCTGAACGTGGGTATTAGCGTGAGCCGTGTGGGTGGTTCTGCACAGACCAAAGCGATGAAGAAGATCGCTGGTGGTATGCGCCTCGACTTGGCGCAGTTCCGCTCTTTGGCGGCGTTTGCGCAGTTTGGCTCGGACTTGGACAAATCCACCCAACGCCAGTTGGATCGTGGTTTGCGCTTGACGGAACTGCTCAAGCAGGGGCAGTATAGCCCGGTGCCGTTGGCGGATCAGGTCGCAGTGATTTATGCCGGTACAAACGGCAAGCTGGATAATGTTGAAGTTGACCAAGTTAAAGAATGGCAAAGTGGTTTCTATCGCTTCTTTGCAACACAGTTCAGCGACCTGCGTAACAAATTGCAGGAAGAAAAAGCCTTGACTGATGAAATCCGCGAAGGTTTAGAGCAAGCGATTGATCAGTACAACGAGAGCTGGAGCTAATCGAACGATCGGCACGAGGGGAGGCTAAATGCCCCTCGTGCGCTTGCACGTTTGCTCGCAAAGAAGGAGAGAGATATGCCCAGTTCACGCGAAGTAAAAAATCGTATTCGTAGTGTCAAGAACATCGGCCAGATTACCCGTGCGTTGGAAGCCGTTTCCGCTTCTCGCGTGCGTAAAGCCCAAGCGCAGGTGTTAGCCAGCCGCGCTTATGCGTACAAGGCGATGGAAATCTTGATGAACATTCAAGCGGCAACTGCTAGTGGTGGCCCTTTGCACCCGCTGCTGACACAACGCGATGATGTGAAGCGCGTTATGATGGTGCTCATCACGTCAGATCGTGGTCTAGCCGGTGCGTTTAACAGTAATATCATCCGTGTGGCACAACGCTTTGGTATGCGCCTGGGCGTTGAGGTGCAGTGGGTGGCTGTAGGGCGCAAAGGCCGCGACTCGTTGGTTCGCGCTGGCGAGAATATCGTCGCTGAGTTTACCGATATCCCCGATGAACTCAAGATTGCGGATATTGCGCCGGTATCACAATTGGCTAAAGACGCTTTCTTGAGCGGTCAAGTGGATGACGTATACATTGCGTATACCGACTTCATCAACACCTTAACGCAACGTCCGGCGGTTTTGGGGTGGTTGCCTTTGATCCCGCGCGATATGGCCGAACAAGAACATATCAAGAATTTTGCGGAAGTAAGCGATGGTAGCGGCGGCCAAGATTATGAATTTGAGCCGAACCCGCAAGCAATCATTGATGAGATTGTGCCGCGCTTTACTGATTTGATCTTGTATCAAGCCTATCTGGAAAGCAAAGCCAGCGAGCATTCTGCCCGTATGGTCGCCATGCGCAATGCGTCGGATAACGCCTCGCAATTGGTCGATGACCTGACCTTAGTTTACAACAAGGCACGGCAGACGGCGATTACGAGCGAAATTCTCGATATTGTGGGTGGTGCGGAAGCACTCCAGAATACGATTGATAAAAAAGCGGAAGCACTCGCAAAAGCAGCGAAGAGCTAGCACTTATTCAACGACTGACCGGGTTTTTCCGGTTATACGCAAGGAGAGATTGATAAATGGCAGAATTTAAAGGGTTTGTTTCGCAGGTTTTGGGGAACGTGGTAGACGTTGAATTCCCAGATGGCGACCTGCCGGAAATTTTTGAAGCGGTGCGTATTCCGCTTGAAGAAGGCCAAGAAGACTTAATCCTGGAAGTACAGATGCACTTGGGTAATAAGTCGGTGCGGACTGTGGCGATGGATACCACCGACGGCCTCAAGCGTCGTGTGCCTGCTTATGCAACCGGCAAGAATATCACGGTGCCGGTGGGCGATGTATCCTTGGGGCGTGTGTTTAACGTTCTGGGTCGTCCGATTGATAACGGTGACGCAATTGCTGATGACGCGCCACGCCGTGAAATTCATCAGACTGCGCCTAGCTTTGAAGAACAAGCGACCAGTACCGAAGTGTTCGAGACGGGTATGAAGGTTATCGACCTCATCGCGCCGATGACACGCGGTGGTAAGACGGGCATCTTCGGCGGGGCTGGCGTGGGCAAGACCGTGACCATTCAGGAGTTGATTAACTCCATCGCTACACAGCACGCTGGCTTGTCCGTGTTTGCTGGTGTGGGTGAGCGTACCCGTGAAGGGACTGACCTTTACTACGAAATGAAAGAAGCAGGTGTGCTCGACAAACTGGCGATGGTCTTCGGCCAGATGAACGAACCGCCGGGCGTGCGTCTGCGTGTGGCGTTGAGCGGCTTGGCGATGGCCGAGCACTTCCGTGACCAGGGCAAGGACGTACTGCTTTTTGTGGATAACATCTTCCGTTATTCCTTGGCCGGTGCGGAAGTATCCGCGCTGTTAGGCCGTATGCCGTCCGCTGTGGGTTATCAGCCGACTTTGGCTGACGAGATGGGGCAGTTGCAAGAGCGCATCACCTCTACCCGTACCGGTGCAATCACGTCCATGCAGGCCGTTTATGTGCCGGCAGACGACTACTCCGACCCGGCACCGGTGGCGGTGTTTACGCACTTGGACGGGACAATCGCGCTGGAACGCTCGATCGCGGCACGCGGTCTGTTCCCGGCGGTGGATCCGCTCAACAGCACCAGTAAAATTTTGGATCCGATGATCGTGGGCGAAGAGCATTACGATACTGCGCGTGAAGTGCAGCAGGTCTTGCAGCGGTATAAGGACTTACAGGACATCATCGCGATTTTGGGTGTGGACGAACTGAGCGCGGATGACAAGCTGTTAGTGGCGCGTGCACGTAAGATTGAGCAGTTCCTCAGCCAGCCGATGGTGGTTGCCGAGCAGTTCACCGGGCGCGAAGGCAAGTACGTGAAGGTTAAGGACACTGTGCGCGGCTTCCGCATGATTTTGGATGGTGAAGTTGACCATATCCCAGAGCAATTATTCTATATGACAGGCCCAATCGAGGACGTACTGGCACGTTACGAAGAAGCTGAGCGCGAGAGCGCATAAGTAGGGCGGTGATATGACCATTCATGTAGAGATTGTTTCGCGGGAAGAGAAGGTCTTCGAGGAACTCGCAGCGGATATGGTGCTTGTTCCTGCTGTTGAAGGGCAAATGGGCGTTTTGCCACGCCATGCCCCGACGGTGACAACGTTAGGCTTTGGCGAACTGGTGATCCGCAAGGGCAACGCAGAAGAACATTTTGCGGTGTTCGGCGGTGTGGTGGACGTGCGACCGGGTAAGGTCGTCGTCCTGGCCGAACTCGCGGAGTCCACGTTTGACATCGACATCGAAGCGGCAGAAGCGGCGCGTGCGCGTGCGCAGAAGTTGCTCAAAGAGGGGGTACCAGAGAATGAACGGCAGTCTGCTGTGTTAGAACTGCGCCGGGCGAACCTAGAATTGCAGATCAGCCGTAAGCTGAAGGCGGGTCCGTCAATTCTGCGCATCGTCGAAGACGAAGAGGAAGACGACGACGAATAACCTAGGGGTTAACGTTGTCTGGTGAGATTATCTGCCCGGAGGGTTGTTTCGCTCCGGGCTTTGCTTTTGGCATGAGATTGAGAGAGAAAGACACGCCATGCTGTTTGTACGCGGTAAAAACCTGGGCATCGACCTGGGAACGGTTAACGTGCTGATTTACGATAATGGGCAGATTGTGCTGCAAGAACCCTCATTGGTGGCTGTTGCTGCCGAAGAAGATGATCGTGGGCGGATTACCGTCATGGAAATCGGCCAGCCAGCCCGTGAGATGATGGGGCGGGTGTACGAAGAAGACATCCAGATTGTGCGACCGCTACAGAATGGCGTTATTGCCGATTACGAAGTGACCGAAGCCATGCTGCGATACTTCATCGGGAAGATTGCCGGGCGGATGCGCTTTATGCGTCCGCGTGTGATGATCTCCGTGCCGTATGGTGTAACCAGCGTGGAAAAGCGAGCCGTCCATGAGGCGGTATTGGCGGCAGGTGCGCGTGAGGCCTTTCTTATCTGGGAGCCGTTGGCCGCTGCTTTAGGCGCGGGTTTGCCCGTTGCGACACCCGCCGGGGATATGATCGTCAATATCGGCGGCGGCATCACCGAAGCCGCTGTCATTAGTATGAACAATATCGTCCGGGCGGAGAGTGGGCGCGTCGGTGGGTTGCGCCTCGATGATGGCATCATCGCTTATGTGCGGCGCAAATATAATCTTGTCATCGGCCAACCGACGGCGGAGGCGATCAAGCTACAAATCGGCGCAGCCGTCGATCAACCGGAAGAAATGTCTATGGAAGTGCAAGGGCGCGATAACGTCAGCGGGTTGCCGCGCACAGTGTCTTTGACGACGGGCGAAGTGGTCGAAGCCCTCGCGGAGCCGCTCGCGGCGGTGGTTGCTGTCGTTAAAAGCGTTTTGAGCAACACCCCACCGGAGCTTGCCTCTGATATTATTGATCGCGGCATTACGCTCACGGGGGGGGGGGCTTTATTGCGTGGCATTGACGACTTCCTCACCCGCGAAACAGGCGTGCCTGTTTATCGTGCGGACTCCCCGTTAATCGCGGTGGCTGTGGGTTGTGGCCGGGCGATTAACGATCCAGGTGTCTTTAGGATGGTCAGTCGAATGGGATAAAAAAGCGTATCTTTGCGATACGCTTAGTCGATATAGTATGTCATGCGCTGAAGATGGACGACGGGATCAATGTATTGCACATTAACGCCGTCGGGCACTTTGAGATTGATGGGCGCATAATTTAAGATCGCTTGAATGCCTGCGTCGATTAGCCGGTCGGTGACTTCTTGGGCATGTTCTGCCGGCACGGTGACCATAGCTACTTTGATTTTGCGTTCTTGGATAGTGGTGTGCATTTCTTCCATCGGTTGGATGTGAATGCCACCGTAATCTATCCCCACTTTGTTGGGGTCTGCATCAAATATACACGCGATATGAAAACCCCGGTCAATAAATCCTTTGTAATTGGCGACGGCATGGCCGAGATCGCCCGCGCCGATGAGTGCGACATCCCATTCCTGGTTGACTTTAAGCACTTGGCGCAATTTCTCTTCAAGATATGTAATTTGATAGCCGGTTCCTTGCTTGCCAAAGCCGCCAAAATGAGAAAGATCTTTGCGGATTTGAGCGGAGCTAATCCCCAGCCGTCGCCCCAATTCATGAGACGATGTGACCTCATACCCCTCTTGTGTCAGGCGATTGAGCGCCCGCAAGTAAATGGGTAAGCGGCCAATAACAATGTCTGGGATGTTATTGGACGTATTTGACGGCATATTTCATCAAAACCTCCTTGCTGGAAACCACCCGTCTTTAGCGGGTGGAGGAAAGCATGGTTGGCGCGTGTAGCTATCACCGTGCATCGGACAAAAGATCGTGCGCGGTGTG
>DAOTTT010000285.1:0-8486 GCA_034437635.1 Anaerolineae bacterium
CACACCGCGCACGATCTTTTGTCCGATGCACGGTGATAGCTACACGCGCCAACCATGCTTTCCTCCACCCGCTAAAGACGGGTGGTTTCCAGCAAGGAGGTTTTGATGAAAAAGTCTAAAGTTTTACTTATCGAAGACGATAACAATATCAGCAAGTTAATCAGCGATTACTTAGGGAAAATCGGTTACGATGTCAGTGCCTACATTGACGGCCCCGATGCCTTAGAATATATCCGCAGCTATGGCTTGCCCCATATTGCCCTCATCGATCTCACACTCCCCACCATGCATGGGTTCGAGCTAGCCAATAAAATCAAGGCTATGGCCGATGTCCCGATTATCTTTGTGACCTCCACCAGCGATACCGATACGATCGTACAGGGGTTAAAGAAATACGCGGAAGACTTCATCGTTAAACCGTTTGACCTGCGTGAAGTAGAAGCTCGCATTCAAGTCGTACTGGCACGTATGCCCAGCTTAGATTATGCCAGTGAGCCAGTGATTGAAGTCGATGAAAACCTGCGGATTGACTTCGCGCATAATCGTATTTTCATCAATGAGCGCCCCATCGGGTTGACCCCGACCGAAGCGATCTTGCTGCATGTCCTCATGCGCAATGCTGGGCGCGTTGTGGAAAATCGCATGTTGATCGCGCGGGTGTGGCCGTCGGAAGAAGTCTATGAGGACACGTTGCGCGTCCACATGCACCGGCTGCGCCGCAAGCTGGAGGCTGACTCGCATCACCCCCACTACATCCGCACAGAACGCGGCGTTGGTTATATGTTTACTGTGCGCCCGCCGGAAACAAACCAAAGCAGTAACGGCACCAGTTAGATGGGCTACACCCTATGGAAAGCTTCAACACGGTTCATGAGCGTCACGATCAACGGCTGGATTATCTGCTAAACGACCTTATGAGCCGTACCGATGCCATCATGGGGTGTGTTTACGGTTACAGCCGGGACATGCGCGAGATTGAAGTCTACGCGATGACCGGCACAGTCGCCGATAACACGCTGGACAAACTCGCCCCATGGATGCACAGTCAGCTTAATTTACTGCGTTTGCGCCCTAACGATGAACCCCAACAGCAGATCATCAGCCGCGATGACATCGCCCTACGCAGTGCTGTTATCCGCCCAGTGTATCTCTTTGCGGATCTCATCGGGGCTATCGCGCTATTTTCCACCCAATGGACACCACCCGATTTAAGCCCATCACAGCATACTATCACGGATACCATGATCGCCGTCATGCAAAATAAGCACCTAGCGGAACGCTTCATCACGACGGATGCCATCGCCGCTACCGCCCAAGCCATTACCCGCACGCCCTCCCCGCAAGGCATTGTAGAAATTCTGCGGGATTATCTATTCGACGCGCATGTCTCCGCCTGTATGATCGCTTTATTCGGCCCTGTCCAACCGGAAAAGCCCGATACCGACTTTGAATACTTGGAGATTGCCGGGTCATGGTCGCGCTTTCTCGGCGCACAATTCAGCGTCGGCTTACGCTATCCTATCAATACACTTGCGCTTGAAATGGCAAAGCTATACAAAGAGAAACACATCACCTACGCCAACATGGAAGAAGCGCATACGCTCATGCAAGATCCGCTCATCCGCGTGATGGTGCAAATCGGGGATATGAAGTCGTTAACCGGGCTTTTGCTAGAATCGGACGAACGCAAGTTAGGCGTTTTGCTCATCGCGCACGATCAAGTTGACGCACTCGCCCCGCCGGAACTACGCACTTATCAAATCGTCACCGAATTTTTGACCGTGACGACCGTCGCCTTGGCCTTCCAGCGGCAGGCTGATTTTGTGCAGCAAGGCCGCGCAGCACTGCTCGATGCCGTAACTGATGGCGTGGTGATGGTCTTGCCGGACGACAACGCCAGTGTGTTGACGGTCAACACGCGCTTCAAGCAGATGTTCGGCCTTAAGCGGGATACAGTGCGCGGGCAAACGCTGTGGGACGTGCTCCAGAGTACGCGCATACCCACAACAATCACTAACGATCTCAGCGCCAACTGGCAGCACCTCACACCGGAAGACCCGCGCAAGCTCGAAGGCGAATTCCAGATGACCAATGAAACGGGCGGCGCGTTAGATGTGCAATGGTACAGCGCCCCTGTTTACCGTAGCGGTAGCGTCATCGGGCGCATTTACACCTTCCACGAAATCACCGCAGAACGTGCAGCGGAGCGCCTGCGCCATGAATTACTCTCCCGCATTAGCCATGAACTACGCACCCCGTTGACATCCATTCGTGGATTTGCGCGGTTCATTTTAGACGCACACGACGAAAACGAACTGCCTGCGATGGCGCGTGAATATACCGAGATCATCCATAGCAGCGCCTTGCATCTGAACACGCTATTTACAGATATGATCGAACTCACCCGCGCTAATGCCGGGCAAATCGGCTTGACAAAGACGACATCACACATTACCGATGTGGTCTTGGAGATCGTCGCCCGGCTAGAGCCGCAATACAAAGCGCGTGACCAAAAGATCATCATGGATTTAGATGACGACATCCCGAAAGTGACGCTTGATATGGATCGTATCGGCCAAGTGTTGACTAACTTGGTCAACAATGCGATCAAATACGGGCCGGAAGGCGGCAAGATCCGCATTTTTACCGAGTTGGCACAAGCCCGCGTCGAACTCCCACATAGCGCCCCGGAAGATACCGTGCGCCCCTGTGTGTTGATTAGCATCATCGATCAAGGTGACGGACTCACCCAAGAGACGGCAGATAAGGTCTTTTTGCCGTTTTACCGCACCGCAGAAGCGCGGCGCGGCAAGGTCGAAGGGGCAGGCTTGGGGCTAGCCATCTCGCACACCATTGTAGAATTGCATCGTGGGCGATTGTGGGCACAAGCCGCAACAAAAAAAGAACCGGGAGGCCGGTTCTTCTTTACCATTCCGTTAGATGATGCCTATTGAGGCCAGCTATATTGCACCGTGTAAGTCAGCACGACTTCTTCACCGGGCGGCACATCCACGCGGAATTCAATCGTCGCTGAGTCAAGTTGCGTATAATCTGCGGAGGCTTCTAAGATTTCCCAGTTGCTCCAACGCAGCAGGCGCTCCGGTAAGCGGATTTCGACGGTTTCATCATCCTTGCGGTTGCGCAGGCGCACTTCGACAGTCTCGCGTAATACCGTGCGAGAGATCAGTTCAAAGTCCGTTTGGCTGCGTTCCCCAACGAGATCAAAAGCGTTGCCCAAATACAGATTGACGTTCTCGCCTTCTGGCGTGTGGTCAATGCGGTTTTCCCCGATGAGCAGGGCCGCGCCATCGACATCTTCTTGATAGACACGCACGCGCCCTGCCGGGAGATCAGCCCCTAAGCCGCCGTCCTCATCTGTGGTGAACTCAATCCAGTTCTGGACATCAGTCACGCCGTAAAAGCCATAATTTTGGTCAGTGATGGGGCCATAATAACCGTAGAATGGTTCGCCACCATCATAGACATAGTAGGTCGTCGCTGGCACATCCGCCCCGGTGACAAACTCCACTTGTTTTGTCTCGTTATTGCCGATGGTCACCAGACGCTCGACCTCATACAGTTGATATTCAAAGAATTCACGTTGTTCCACGCCATCACGCCGGGCAGCTTGCGGCGCAGCCATCGCTACCTCATCTTCCATGAAGAACACTTCTTGCTGCTGAACACGGTTAACATCGCCAGCGATGAGCTTCAACTGTGCATCGGTGTAGGTTGTGCCGCTGTTGTTATTCAGCGTCACCCACCCGTTGACATCCAACGCGGTGTTCTCCGTATTGAGCAACAAGTTGTAATCCGCAGACCAGTTCATGCCTCCGGTGAGGTAGGTTAATTCAACATCTTGCGCACCGCTCAAGCTGGAGAAGACCAGCCAACGCAGCGTTGGCCGCGTGATTAAGCCCTCCGGCAGTGCCGGGAACTGAATATCGCGCACGTCGTCCGGGCGGATGATGATTACACCGCCGTTCGATTGCAGGATAATATCACTGTTGCCGCTCAACAGCGTCCCCGTGAAGATCGTCCCATCAGCCGTAGTGACGGTGATCTCTTGGTCGATATAACGGCTGAGTAAGGCGCTACTGTTGACTAGGTCGTAAACATAATTTTGCTCAAGCACGACCGTCCCTTCAGGGTCTGTCAAAGAGACAAAACTTACAGAAGTCGCATCAATCGAAGAGGCAACGTCGGTAAAATTAACGACATTTTCCCCTTCTTGCAGGTCAAAGCTGCGGCGGTCGCGGACTAAGGCCGTACCCTCGTTGTAAACCGTAACCGAGACTGTCGGTTCTTCGGTCGGTTGTTCTTCGGCATCATCCTGTGCATAGGCACCCGTTGCACCAATGGCGACAAGTAACACGATTAAAAACAATTTACGCATGGCGGATTTCTCCCTCGCTTATTTATGCTATTGATCTTATAACGCCGTCCACAGGTAATTTGTTCCCGTTAGTCCGCAACATCAACGCGAATTTCATTGACGATCACGGTTTCAATCTCGCTGCGACCTGCGAAGATCAACATGTTATCATAAGGCACACGTTCACCAGGGCAGCGTACACCCGGCGGCAATTCGCGGTAAATATCAATATACAGTTCCTCATCCTCAAAGCGGCGGTCAACCTTGATGTCTGTCTCGCAGCTATCCGGCGCATAACCGCTCACAGTAACGACTAAATCGCCATCATCAAATGTCGCGTCAACTTCTTCAAGCACCTGATACACTATCGTCGGTTGCGGCCTTGACGTTTCAACCGTCACGCTGCCGCTGCGCTGACGATTGACCATATAGAAATAATCCCCTGGGGATACTGCGCTCAGGTCAACCGTAAGTTGCATTATTTCGCGGGGTTCATCCGTGCATGGATCATCAAAATCCTGCGGCTGGATACGGAAAATATCGACCATCAACAAACGTTGATCGCGTGTCACCGCTTGCAAGGGGCGCAGTTCGCACGCATCCTCAAATGAGCCGCGCACGGTTAAGCCATTCTCGGTGGTCGTCACACCGCGCACACGCAATGCTTGCCGCACACCCGATTCTAGGCCATCATCCGTTACAATCGCAGCGTAATCATTGAGTTCGAAATAAGTGGGGATCGTCTCAAGCGTCACCGTCTCGGTAAATTCCAGCGCAATCTCCGTGCAGATTTCATCCTTTGGCACCTCACGATAAAGAGCGACAATCACCCAATCATCCGCTTGTGGGATCACATCAACCTGCGTGGGGTACTCACAGCCATCCGGGATAAAGCCGCTGATGGTCAGTTCGTTGTCGTCCAATTCGGCAGCCTCTACGAGATGCGGCACACGGACCATTGTCTCGCGCTCGCCTGCGGCCTGCGCCGCCGGGATTTCGAGCGTGGTTGTCTCGTTAACGATGAGTTGCATCACGCCGCTTTCAAGTTCTAGCGGGATCGTCGCTTCGTATTCAACCAATACCATCGGGCAGAAGACCGTCGCCGGGACTAACTGCGAGATCGTCATAATTAGTTGGTCATCCTCGACGGTTTGCACCACATCCGCCGGGAAGTCGCAGCCGGTGCCCATGCTGCCGTCAATCTCTACGGCGAGGCCGTCCTCAGTCGTGACGATCTCCGCAGCGCTAATGGTGACAGGCACCTCAATATTGCCGTCATCATCCTGCGCCATGACGCTAAACGGCAATATCAACAATAACAAACCTAGTAACCAGCGCATAATTTTCTCCTCAATGGTTAGTTTTCTTTAAGTGCGTTAATCTGCTGCACGACATCCGCGACAACGGCCTCAAACAACCCCATCATAATCTCATCATCCATTTGATATGGGCCGCCAAAGCTCCCATCACCGAGCACATCCCGCGCCTGGGTGTAATCTTGCATTTTATCTAAAGAGACAGGGCGTTTAACGCCAGTGGGCGACTCCGCCACGCGGTTAAACGAAAAGTTCTCTCCCCAGTTCGCATGGTTTATCTTTAAACTATGTTCGGCGGCATACTGCGCCGCTACCGGGGACTGCCACCAATTATGCCAGATGACGCGCACACTCCCGGCACGCTCAAAGTAATAGAGGCGCTCCGGCATACTGTTGCCCCCATGTCCATTCAGGAAGAAGAACTTACGAAATCCTTGCTGAAACAAGGACTCGAACACCTCTAAAATCACACGGTCAAAGGTCTCTTTGCTCAAACTGATAGTGCCGGGGAATTCCCGAAAATAGTGACTAATGCCAAAGTTCAACGGTGGCGCAACCAAAACTTGCGTCCGCTGCCCGACGGCATCCGCAATCCGCGTAGAAATGAGAATATCCGTAAGTAGGCTCAGGTAAGCGTGCTGTTCTGTCGCCCCGGTGACCAACAGCACACGATCATCATTTTCTAGGTAGCGTTCTACATCCATCCAGTTTAAATCTTGAAAGCGCATAAAACCCCCTTCTGCTTTAGTTTAGCAGGTAAACAAAAAGCGGGCATGTCGCCCGCTATATACGTTAAGGCTCAAAAGACCTAAAGGCCAGGGAAGATGCGCCGTGCCTGGCGTACAATCTTCAGGAAGGTTAATGTCGTGGGGTCAAGCAAGGTCAAGGCAGGCTTCATGCCGATCTGACGATCAACAACCACTGATTGCGACGACGTGAAGCGCAGCAAGCCCTCCGGCCCACCACGACGACCAAAGCCGCTGTTCTTCTGCCCACCCCAGGGTAAATACGGTGATGCAGGCACCGCGTTCGTCCGGTTCACGGTGATGTCGCCTGTATCCAAGCGGGTGGCTAACCGTTCGCCTTTGTCCAAATCCGCCGTGAAGACCGCGCCAGAAAGCCCATATTCGCTATCATTGGCTAACCGCACCGCTTCTTCTTCATTGGCGACCTTCATAATCGGCACAATCGGCCCGAAGGTCTCTTCTTTCATCACATCCATACTGTGATCCACATGCGCCAACACCGCCGGCTCATAGAACAACGGCCCCAAATCCGGGCGGCGCTTGCCGCCATAGATCAACTCCGCGCCTTTGTCGATAGCATCTTGCACCTGTGCCTCTACACGGAGCAGTTCGCGCTCGTTGGTCATGCTGCCCACATGCACATCGAAACCATCGCCGGGGCCTATCGCTAAGTTCTGTGCGAATTGGCGCACACTGGCGACAAAGCGATCATAAATGGGTGATTCCACATAGACACGCTCGATGCTTACGCACATCTGCCCGGCATTCTCGCACCCGCCGATGAAGACGGCACTCGCGGCAATATCGACATTGGCATCTTTGAGGACGATCATGGCATCCTTGCCGCCTAATTCCAGGCTAAAAGGAATAAGTCGTTCTGCCGCTTTCGTGGCGACCTTTTTACCCGTCGCTGTGCTGCCTGTAAAGCAGACGTAATCCACATAATCGATCAACGCGGCACCCGTGCCGCCGTAGCCCGTGACGACTTGCACGGCATCCTTGGGCACCCCGGCTTTATGCAGCAAGTCCGCCGCATAGAGGGCGCTGTATGGGGTGATCTCGCTCGGCTTGATGACAACGGCATTGCCTGCGACCAAGGCCGGGATCACGTCAATGACGACCAACATCATCGGATAATTCCAGGGGGTGATGAAGCCGACAACGCCATGCGGCTTATGGTACACCCGCGCCCGTTGGATCAGCGGGAACGGTGCCGGGCGGCGCTCCGGCGCGAGTAAGGCGGGGCCTTGCTGCCCATAATACGTGATGGTGTTATCCATGCCGATGATTTCCAGAAAAGCGCCGGTGTCATTTTTACCGGTCTCATCACGGATAACCTTCATCGCCTCTTGTTGGTTCTGCCAGAGCAGATCACCAAAGCGCCGGATAACCCGGCAGCGTTCTTTCGGGTCAATCGCGCCCCAAATGCGTTGGGCATCCTGCGCCCGCTCAACCGCCTCACGTACCGCATCATCAGGTGTATCCGGCACGCTACCGATAACTTCACTCGTAACCGGATTATAAACATTTATCGTCGGTGTATCGGCAGTAGCGCCGTTTTTATTGGCAACGCCCATGTGCCAGTCTCCTGTAATCTAATTTCACTTTGATTAATTATAGACCAATCACAGCGGGCTGTCACTTATTCCACGCTGAACGTTAGCATGATGCTCACAATTTCATGTGGATTAGCCACCACACCAACGCGCCCATTAGCGTCCGGTTCGATCACCCCTTCAAATGCTTCGGTCATCGTCACGAGATAGGCTTTATCCGGGCGTTGGTACGGGGTCAAGTAGACCTCAACCGGTTTTTCCAGCGGGTTAAACATGCGAATAACCCATCCATCGGACTTTTCCGGCGGCTTTAAGGCCGTCAAAATCACGCCGTCGCCGTCGCTATCCGCACCGATGGATTGATCGCTCACGACGGATAAGAAACTGCGGCGCGTGCGATCTTGCGGCAACACATCATATTGATAGGCTTGTAACGGGGCATTGTATTCTGCTGAACGCCGCAATAGCTCCATGCGATCACCGGGCGTAGTAT
>DAOTTT010000286.1:0-14729 GCA_034437635.1 Anaerolineae bacterium
GTGCCGACTGTTGTCATTGGGGAAGCGCGTCATGCGTTTGCTGATGTGCATACTTTAGCGGATATTGCTCCGCGCATCGCGTCATTGCTCGGTATTGAATCAAAAAGAGGCGCATGACGCGCCTCTTTGTAGGCTCATTAATTTTGAGAAGAAATGTCTATATCCTCAGTATCCCACAACATTGTGGAGATTATCTGGAGATTTCGATGAAGATTTTGTGAATAGTTTCACTAACCTTCATAAGAAAGCACCTCGCGCAAAGTCAACCGTGAGGCGCGGCGTGCCGGGAGGAAGCTAAACACAAAGGCCAACCCCGCCGCTAACACCAGCCACAAGAACGCCCCGCTGACATCAAAGCTGTAGCTCAATGGCGCGTTACTGAAAGCCAAGCCCACGCCATCGCTCAAGGCGCGACTGATGGGTAATGCTAAGATTGAGCCAAGCAACCACCCGATGAACCCGACGAACACGGCTTCCAGGATGAAGATGCCCAGAATTTGATAATTGGCTGCGCCGATGGAGCGCATCACGCCGATTTCGCGCATCCGCTCAATGACGTTGATACTTGTTGTCCCGGCGATACCTAGGCCACCGACGACGGCCAATAAGAGCGCCAACGCTAACAGGCTAAAGACCAGCACATTAAAGCGTGTGTTGAAGCTTACTTCTAGGGCGGCGAAGGTTTCCGTACCGTCGATGATGAACCCGGCTTCCGCAAAGGCATCGCTCACCGCGCTGACGACGGCGGTCTGTGTCGCTTCGTCGTTGGGTGTGGTGTCGATGCGTAAGCTACGGGCAAGCCCTTCTTCGCCAATGGATGCGGCCAGCGCGTCGTAGCGCGTCCAGGCGACGTTTTCAAACGAGAAGATCGCCTGTGCAACGCCCACGACTTGCCATTCTATTTCTTCCCCACGTAGCACCAGAGTGATCGTATCGCCGACGGCAATGCCAGTATCCGCCACGTTACCGTTGATGACGATGGCATTTTCTGCGTCGGCAGCGTCTAGCCAGGTGCCTTGTTGGATAATCGGCACGATCATTTGGCTATCGGCGGGCAATCCGCGCACGGTGATGTCGGCACTGGTGCCGTCGGCATCAGTGCCGTCTGCGGTGACGAAGCGTTCCGTTGCTTCGGTCCAGGCTTCAATGGCTGTTATGTTGTCGATGCTTTCCACTGTGCTGATGAGCGCATCGCGTTCATAGGCTTCGTTGAGTTCAACGGCAACGCTGTAATTCTCATAAGCTAGCGCATCGTCCAACGTGGCGAAAAGTGAGTTGCGCACGGTGAACACGGTGGTGAAGATCGCCCCGGCCAATGTGAGCGTCATCAGCGTTAAAATCAAACGCCCTTTTTGACGAAATGTGTTACGGAACGAGATCAGGATAGGACGCGGGAAGATGCTCAGGCGGGCGAGGATGCGGTCAATGAGTCCGTTCTCGCTGCTGATGCCGCGTGTGTCCAAGGCTTCGCGGACAGTTGTCCGGGTGCCGCTCCATACGGGAATGAACGCGGCGACAACGGGCACCACAAAGCCAATGATAATCTGCACGGCAAACACCCATACCGGGGCGCTAAAATTAGTGATTTTGTAGTTGTTCAAATCGCCGATCAAACCGGCTAATCCACGCGCACCCAAGAACGAGAGCGGCAGCGCGATTAGTAAGGCCAAGCCGCCGAACATCGCTGCCATGCCTAAGTACATCCGTACAATTTGCCCGGTACGTGCGCCGATAGCCTTCATAACACCAATTTGCTTGGTCTGTTGAGCCAACAATGCCGAAACGATGTTGACGATCAACAAGCCACTGAGGACGAACGTCATCGAGCCGACAACGCCCAACACCACCAACAACGCCACGATGAAGATGTAACCGGGCGGTTCGCCGGGGGTGGCGATCTGCGGCGGGATGACGACGATCACACCTTGCTGCTGGATGCTATCGCGGATCATATTGGCGACTTGTGTGCTAAGTTCTTCTTCGGTTAGGTCACTGTTAGCAAGGGCGTTCTCGCTGAGTGTAAATTGCAGCGTGTTCCAGCCGTTGTCTTGGGTGATGGTCTGCATGGTTTGCGGCGTGATGTACCCATAGGCGACATCCAACACGGATGACGCGGGCTGACTGAGGTCATAAGCGATCCCGGCCACCGGGAAATCCCGTGTTTGGCCGTTGGGTAGGGTAATGGGTAAGATGTCGCCCTCTTCAATGCCGAGTAAGCCCATTGCGTTACGCTCAATCAACACGGCATCCGCAGGGGGCGGCCATGCGCCGGTCTCCGGCGTGATGAGGTTAAGCTGCATGGCTTCGTAATCCGGCACGGTGAACAGACGGATGTCCTTTTCTCCGGCGGTTTCGGTGGTTGTGCGGGCGTTAACGCTGCGCCGGACTTGCACCGTCTCGACTTCCGGCATGGCGGCGATTTCTTCCGTCAAGCTGATGTCAAACGGTGTGGTGATAAGTGTCGCGCTGGCCGGGTTGACTGATTCCCAAAGGGCTTTACTCTCGCGGTCAACGATGGCCGATGTCCCGGCGATAGACCCCACCGCGAAGATGCCGACCACAATAGACATCACAACAAGGGCGGTACGGGTTTTATTATTTTTAAGGTCTGCCCAGATCTTTTTCCAACGGGGACTCATTACGCCATCACCTCTTTCTTGATCTGGCGATCTTCTACGATCAAGCCGTCGCTCATGGTGATGTCACGGGTGACGCGGCTGGCTAAATCGTTATCATGCGTGACCATGACGATAGTTTTGCCGTTGTCGATCAATCCTTCAAATAAACTGAAGATGGTATCGGCAGTTTTGCTGTCCAAGTTGCCGGTTGGCTCGTCTGCTAAGAGCAAGGGCGGATCGTTAGCCAAAGCGCGGGCGATGGCGACGCGCTGCTGCTGCCCCCCGGAGAGCGTAGACGGGACTTTATACGCTTGATCGGCTAGCCCGACTTGTTCCAATAGGTCTAATGCGCGTTCTGTACGTTCTTTTTTGGCGTACATATTGCAGAAGTCCATCGGCAACATGACGTTTTCAATGGCGGTCAGCGTCGGTAAAAGCTGGAAGAACTGGAAGATAACGCCTAAGTTCTTGCCGCGCCATTGCGCCATGCGCCCTTCTTTGAGCTTGAAGATTTCGGTGCCGTTGATCTTGACCATGCCATCGGTCGGAAAGTCGATGCCGGTCATCATGTTGATGAGTGTCGTCTTCCCGCTGCCACTCTTGCCAACAATGGCGACAAATTCGCCGTTATCGACCGTTAAATCAATACCTTTGAGCGCGGGGAACTCACCCGCTGCGGTTTTATATACTTTATGCACATCGTTTAGATTGATGAGTGCTGTCATTATCTTACCCTCCAGATTTTGCGAACAATCCAACTATAGCAGACCTAATTTTAGTTAGGTTGTTTCTTTCATCTTGAGATTATGCGTTTCCTATCTGGGGTTAATTTGCAGCAGCGGCGAGAATGTCCCCGGCGATTTGCGCGACCCTTTGCAGGTCGTCGCTGTCCTCAAGGAGTACGGTGATCGCGTAACCGTCGCGGGCATCAACGCGCAAAAATCCGATAAACCAAGCGTGCGAGGTCGTCCCGATATAACCCAGCGCCACCTGACCGCCAATGTCTAAATTGGGGCGGGCGGCGGCCTGGGCAGTGCCGCGTGCGACGTTCTGCCGTAGCAACGCGACTATGCGCCGGGCGTTTTCCGCTGTAGTGATGGGCGTGGACTGCAAAATGCGCGGCGTATTCTGCCAGGTTGTGCTATGGGTGGGTCGGGTCGCGTGGAGGGTGTAAGGTTGCGGTGCGTTGCCGTTGTTGATAAACGATGCGACAAAGGTCGCCATCTCTAGCGGTGTGGTTAAAAATTCGCCTTGCCCAAGTGCGTCTTCAAGGTCAAAGGCGGCGGTTTCTGGCGTGTTGACGGCCTCCGGCGGTGCTGGCGGCGCATCTTGTGTGCCGGGCAGGATGGTATAGCTGGGGAGTGTCGGGGCATCCTCCGGGCGGATGAGACGCAATGTCTTTTGGATGGCCTCATAGCCGATCTGTTCGGCAAAATCGGCAAAGGGAGCCGGGCAACCAAAGGCGAAAGCGTCAAACAGGGTGAGTGTATCCGCTGGCGGTTGGATGATGCAATCCAGCGTGAGCGCGGGAATGGTGACGCTGCGCATTGCATCGGCAAAGGCGGTATCACCGGGGAAGTTTTCCAGCAAAGCGGTAAGGATTAACACGGTGTAGAACGTGCCGCCGGGTTGATAGTTGCCCTGTAACGCACGATTGAAGAATAGGGCTTCCTCCGCGCTGATGAGGGTCTGCCAATCGTCGTTGAGTGTATCCGGGTTGATGGTCGGTTGGCTGATTAAAGCCACAACGCCGCCATCTGGTACGGATAAGACGACGATTGCGCCTTGATGGTCGCCAAGTGCATCAGCGGCGGCTTGCTGGATGTTCAAATCAAGCGTGAGTTGTACATCTTGCCCTTCGCGGCGTTGGTGGAGTAGGTCGTATTGCAGCCACTCCGTCACAGTATCCAAGTTTGTATCGCCAGTGAGGATGTCATTATAGGCGGCTTCCGCCATGCTCGCGCCGTAGGTTAAGCTGCGGTAACCCAAGGCGCTGTACATGGCCGGGTAGAGGTTATCACGGATTATCCGGCCATTGTCGCTGATCGTTGATGTGACCAACGGCTCGCTGTTGCGGTCGAAGATTTCGCCGCGTAGCACGCGGGCGCGGTCTTCCAGCAGGCGCGGGTTATCCTGTCGCACGAGTACGGTTTCGCTCCCGGTGATCGCCCAAAATCCGGCGACAAGCGTCACCAGCGTAAAAGCGATGATAAAGCCGATGACAATGCGATGGGTTTCTCTAGCGAAGGGCATAAGGCGTTTCTTCCTCTGCGGAAAGGCGTAAGAGCAAACCAACAGCGATGAAGCTCATCAACAGTGAACTCCCGCCATAACTGACGAAGGGTAAGGTCACGCCTGTGAGCGGTAACAGGCGCGTGACCCCGCCCATAATCAACACACTCTGCACGCCCAACAACGCACATAAGCCGACGGTCAACAGGGCATAGAACGGCTGCCCTTGATGGCGGGTTGCCAGTGTTAAGCCGCGCAGTACGATCACGGCAAAACAAGCGACGACCGTCACCACGCCTAAAAAGCCCCATTCTTCCGCTAATGCGGCGAATGCAAAGTCAGAATGGGCAACCGGGATAAAGAACGGGTACCCCTGACCGACACCTTCCCCGAAGATGCCCCCCGCAGCGAACGCCTGTAAGCTCTGGACGATTTGATAAGCGTCATTTGCCGCTTGTGGCCAGGGGTTGAGCCAGATGTCAACGCGGGTTTGTACCACGCCGAAAACGCTATAGGCCACCCCCCCCGCGATGATGATTAACAAACTGCCACTGATTAAAATCTGTGTGATGCCGCTGGCCGCATAGGTCAACAGCAAAAATACGACAAAGAAGATAACCGCCGTCCCAAGATCACGTTGCCAGATGAGCACGAGAACCGACAAGCCCCACATGAGGATGATCGGCCCGAACACACGCGGCGAAAGATCCAACAAGCGCCCGCGCGAAACCACCCCCTCCGCACGTAGCAGCGGATATTGTTCCGCGAGATAGCTGGCTAAAAAGGCCACGAGGATGATCTTGAGCGCCTCCGATGGTTGGAAGAAGGCTTCGCCCAGGCCAAGCCAAAGTTGCGGGGCGTTGGCGGTGCCGGTGGGGTGGCTGCCCAGTAAGATTGTGCTCAAAAGCAGCACCAATCCGAACAACAGCCACAAATAACGGTATGCCCGCAGCCAATGCAACACACGCGGCACGTTGAGAATAAACACCAACGCCCCCATGCTGATGAGCAACCACAGCGTCTGACGATCTGCAAAGACGGGAAACAATCGATCAATGATGATTAAGCCCCATCCGCTGAGGAACATCACCACCGGGAAGAGCAGCACATCGCGGTAGGGGATGTGGCGGTTGAGCCACCAATGCCCGCCCCAAGCGCACAGTAACCAGATGATGACGGTTAACGCAGAGCTGCCGATCGAGTCCGGGCGTTGGAGCGTGAGCGCCGCTGCATTGACCACGACAAATGCCGTGCTCAGGATGAGGAGTAATCGCTCAATGATGTTGCTTGGCAGTTCATCAACGGTGTACAAATGCTACTCCGGGAAATATTTACCGACGATAGGCGCGAGGCGCTCTAACACCGCTTGCGGGATATGGGGGCGCTGGGTCGTAAAAGCGTCTTTGAGTGCGTTATGGCTGTCGAAGCTAGCATCCACATCTAAATCGTTGACAATGTGCGGGATGGCTTGCTTGATGATGGTGACATTGGCCTTGACCGTCTTCATCACCAGGTCAACGCTGACGGCTTCTTCCGTATCATGCCATACGTCGTAATCGGTGACGTGTGCCATGACGCTGTAGGCGATTTCGGCTTCGCGGGCAAGATAGGCTTCCGGCGAGGTGGTCATCCCGATGAGGCTACAACCCCAACCCCGGAAGATGTTACTCTCCGCACGGGTGCTAAAGCGCGGCCCTTCGATGGTGACAAGCGTGCCGCCCCGGTGAATGGTGCCGTCGGTCTTTTGCAACCCCGCGTAGACGAGATCACTCAATGATGTGCAGAACGGATCCGCTACGTTGACATGTGTAATAATGCCGTCATCAAAGAATGTGCGCCCGCCGCGCTCGGATTTGGTGTTGTCGTAAAGTTGATCCGGCAGGACGATATGCCCCGGCGTGTAATCTTCGCGCAATGACCCGCACGCACTCACCGAGAGGATGAAGCGTACACCCAACGTCTTGAGCGCGTAGATATTGGCGCGATAGGGTACGGTTGTGGGGCTGTAGGTGTGGTTTTCTCCATGTCGCGCAAGGAAGGCCACACGCTTACCGCTTAGTGTGCCGACCATAATATCGCTAGAGGGAGCGCCGAAGGGCGTATCAACGCTGAGAGTCGTCTTGTCCTCTAGGCCGGGCATGTCATAAAGGCCACTGCCGCCGATAACGGCAATTTTGATCGGGTCTGTCATGATTTTATCGTCCTTTACAATGTCGCACGGATAGAACCGCCGTCCACTGGCAGGGCAACACCAGTGATATACCCGGCGGCGGGTGAACACAGGAAGACGGCAGTATTTGCAAATTCTTCAGGCGTACCGATGCGCTGCATCGGGATGGCGGCGGCGGCGTTATCGCGTTCTTCTTCGGGCGTGGTCGCGTTTTTCTTTGCGCGGGCTTGCATGAGATCGTCCACGCGCCCGGTATGGGTCATGCCGGGGAGAATGCTGTTTACGCGGATGTTTTCCGGCGCGAGTTCTAGCGCGAGCGTTTTGGTCAAGCCGATGACGGCAGGCCGCACCGCGTTGGAAAGCGTCAAGTTGGGCACGGGCTGCTTGACGGATTGTGAGGTAATCGTCAAGATGGCCGCCCGCTGCGAGCGGCGTAAATAGGGCAGCGCGGCATGAATCAGGTCAACGGCAGTGTGAAAGGTTAAATCAGTGGCTTTGCGCCAATCTTCCGGCGTGAAGTCGTCAAATGAGCCGCCGGGTGGCCCGCCCGCGTTGGTGACGAGAATATCCAACCCGCCCATGAACTCCGCCGCGTTGCGCACGATCTTGGTCGCGTTGGCCGCGCCGACGAGATCCCCGGCGACGGTGAAGACGGCGTTTTCGCTCTCTTGGTTGATGCTTGCGGCGGTGGTTTGCAGTGCGTCCAGGTTGCGGCTGTTGATGGTGACAATCGCCCCTTCTAGGCTAAAGCGGCGGGCGGTGGCTGCGCCGAGTCCTTGGCTGGCTGCGGTGACAAGTACCCGTGCGCCGTGCAAGTTGAGGTTCATCGTGTTGGCTCCTTATTCAAATTCAAGCCGGAAATGCGTTTGACCGATGCCGATCATATCCCCATCAGTCATGATGACCGACTCCGTAAGGGGGGCACCGTTTAACATGGTTCCGTTGCGGCTTTGGCGGTCTTCTAACCACCATTGCCCATCAACTAAGGTGATGCGTGCGTGTTCGCCACTGGCGAAGCTATCGTCAATGGTGATGCTGTTGGTCGGGGCACGCCCGATGCTGGTCAGCGGTAAGAGCGGGTAGCGTTCGCCTGTCGCCATGAATTGATCGTCCACTTCCATTAAGGCGATGATCTGGCCGTAACTACGGCGTGTGGCTTGCATTTGGTCAACTGTGCTGCGGTAATCGCGCCAGATAGCGTAAAAAATGATGCCGAGTAGGGCGAGTAAAAGCCCTGCGGTGATGATGCGCAAAATAAAAAGCAAAATCGTGATGTCCATAGCGTGGCCTACAAGGGGTTGAGGATGCCGGTATCAGCGGGGTGTGTGGTGTCGTCGTCGTTGTCTTCAATTATGTAGATCAGGCGCATACTGCCGATGCGCACGACATCACCGGGTTTGAGTCGATGCTCTTTGACGCGCACTTCATTGACGTATAAGCCATTTTTGCTCATTGTGCTAAAGATAATATGTTCGTTAAACCGTCGCCGGATCTGTGCGTGATAACGCGAGATAGCCGAATCATTTAATGTGATGTGGTTATCGCTATGGCGGCCAATATTCATCACGTCTTGGTCAAGCGGGATCATCCGTTGGTCATCTGTGAGCAAGTGCGCCACATATGTTACTGTGCTTTTGTTCCGCACGTTGACGGGCTGCATAGCATCGGTGCGGCTGCCTTGTTGGCTGTCGCTATGGCTAGCGTGGATGTTAAATTGTTGGGTGATTTGGGTATCCGCAATCAATTTGACCGTCGGTAAATTTTCAAGTCGAAAGCCGGCTTGGTGCGCTAGATCAAGCAGATGTTCGGCAAGTTGAGCTTTGAGCTTTGGGTTGCGCCCGACGAGACGATCAAAAATGTCGCCGCGCAATACGATCTGATAGGTATCCGGTGCGATGGGGCGCGGTTGATCCGCATAGAGCGCGTGGTCTTCCATAGCGCGTGCTAAATGCAGGGCCAAGTCTTGTGCGCGTAGGCGATTACCCATCAAGCTGGAAAAGGCCGCTTCTACCAGACCTTCAAGTTTTTCTTCTAACTGTGCGATATGTTGTCGTCTCATGTTGAGCATTATAAATCATGCACCCCATGTAAACAACGTAGCGTAGATGACCCGTTGGCTAAAAAGGGTGGCTTTTGCCACCCTTTGGATTTAGCGCTCGCGGTAGTTAACCAGCGGGAATTGAACTTCGGGCACATAATCTACCCAGCGGTCGAATAATTCCGTCTCGTTTTCTTCGCTATCGCGGAAAGCCTCTAGCCATTCCTCGAATTCTTCAGTAAGCACGGCTTCGCGCTCGAAGTCTTCGATGTCGCGTTCTTCGCGTTCGCGCACTTGGATGATATAGAAGCCTTGCTCCGTTTCAACTGGCTCTTGGCTGATCGCGCCGATCTCCTGATTGCGCATCGCATCGCGGCGTGCGTCGTCAAAGTTGATCGTATTGCGCCAACCGAGTTCTCCACCTTGCCCGGCGGTGTTGGTATCCGCAGAGGACACCCGTGCTAGCGCGGCGAAAGACTCGCCAGCGTTGAGCGCATCAATGATGTCACGGGCTTCTTCTTCCGTTTCCACCAAGATGTGGCGGGCGTTCACCCAGATCGCCACTTGCGGCACTTCGGTCACGTCCTCAGCCAGTTGACGGCGCAGGGCTTGCACGCGGAAGTATTCGCGGATGGTGTCGCGGCTGACATCGGCTTCATTACCGACAAAGCGATAGAAGTCTGCGATGTTGTCATCAATGTCTGCGCCCCGTTCTTCAGCGTTAAGCGTCGGCGCAGGGGTGACGCTAGGGAAGGGGGTCAGGCTTGGTGTCGGGCTGATCTCCGGCGGATTGGTCGCTGTCGGCTCCAGGGTGGGCGTTGGCGAGATAATCGGTGTCGGGGTCAGCGTCGCTGTCGGCTCGACTTCCGGCGTTGATTCAGGGTCAAGCGTACTCAAGACCGGGTCGTTTTCGCGGTCGATGCCAATAAAGCGTTCAACTTCAGCGTCAATGTCCGTTTCAGTCACGGTGATGCCGCGTTCTTCCGCCTCTTGTACGACCAAGAGATCATCAACCATGTCGTTCAGCACACGCAGCGCCAAGCGGTCGGTGGCTTGCAGTTCGTCGATGCCTTCGCGCACACGCGGGTCGAATTGATACGCGGTGTTAATCGCTTCGTTGACATCGGTCACAAAGCCCAGGCTGATAAGCTCCGTAGCGACACCGCTGACTTGCTCGCTGATGAGGGCGCGTTCCAAGCGTATGCGTTCTTCAAAGGCATTTACACTGATGCTGTCCCCATTGACCTCTGCAACGGCTTGCGACGGATTAATAATCTGATCGAACAGAAAGGTGATGCCGATAAGCACGACAACCGCGAGCAGCACACCGATGGTAATTACGGTGATTTGGCGTTGGCGCTCGGCTTCACGCTCTGCACGCGATTTATACTCGCGCAGGGGGGTATCTTCGCCAGCGGCTTCGGCGTCCAATTCTGCTTGAGATTTACGCGGTTTTGGCAGTCCGCTTGATTGGCGTTTTTTAGCCATACACGTTTGCTCCTCAGAAAGCGGGCCAGAAGCCCGCCGCGTTTATCAACAATTAGTCGCCAGTTTCCACGAAGGGCAGCAGCGAGAGATGCCGCGCCCGCTTGATCTCGCGTGCCAACTCGCGTTGGCACCGTGCGCAGTTGCCCGTTTGACGACGCGGCTTAATCTTGCCGACATCGGTCAGGTAACGGCGCAGGGTATCCGGGTCCTTGTAGTCAAAGCAGCGGCCTTCTGGGCAGTAGCTGTTACGCCCGCGCCGCCCGCGCCCGCGTCCGCGTGGTCGCCGTCCATCGTTGGAACGGGATCTTTTGTTCTTTTCTTGATCTTCGTTGCTCATAGGATGTCTCCCTTAAAATGCATAATCACCGGAGTCAGGTTCTCCGCCATAATCAAAGTCGCCACTATGATGACTTTTACGTTCACCGAGCAAGATCATCTCATTGGCGACAAGTTCAGTGCGAAAGTGCTTTTTGCCGCTATTGTCTTCCCAACCGCGTGTTTGCAGGCGGCCTTCGACATAGACTTGCTGGCCTTTGGTCAGGTGGCCTTTGCAGATCTCCGCAAGGCTGCCCCAGGCGACAACATTAAACCATTCGGTCTCTTCGCGGCGTTCGCCTTCCGCGGAGGTCCAGGTGCGGCTGGTGGCAACACTAAAGCTCGTGACCGGGCGACCGCTAGGCGTGTATCGCATTTCTGGTTCGCGCCCAACATGCCCAATAATCATGACTTTATTTAAGCCGCGTGCCATATCGCACCCCCTGAATTTATTCGTCGGCTCTGATGAGCAGATGGCGTAAAACGTAGGGTGCTAGCTTAAGCTCACGCTCAAGTTCTTCCAAGGCTTCACCGTCGATGTCGGCGTAGTAGATAGCATAATAGCCTTCGCGCTGACCTTCGATTTCGTAAGCCAACTTGCGCCGACCGAAATGAGCGGTGTCAATGCGGTTGACGACACCCAGATCTTCGGCTTCTACCCAACCTTTAATTTCCTCAAGGTTGGCACGCAGAGCGTCATCTTGGTCGAGACGCAAGGCGACTGTTAATTCATATGAACGTTTCATTGTGGTAGAAATTCCCCTTTCCACGGAATTGCCCCTCATCGCAGCGTGCGCTGGATGCGAAGCGGAAAGATGCACGCCAGTCTCTCTGGCCGTGCTAAACATCATTAAAATCGACGCTGAAGTGTATCCGATTCTCTAGGACTTGGCAACAGTGGATTCTGTTTCTGCTCGGTCTTTTTGCTGTTGCAAGACCAAGCGCGAACTCGTCAGCGCCAGGGCGACGGTTAACCAGAACAGCGTAATCAACGGTTGGAAGTCGAGCCGGAAAAAATAGAGGTCCGCCACCGCGTTGACCAATGCCGTCACCAATGCAGCATGATAGCCCAGGTGAATGGCTTCGAGTTCGTCGTTACCAATCGCATACCGCCATGCGGCCAAGCCATAAACAAAGACCCCGGCCATTGTCGTGAGGAAGATACCCACGCCCACCAAGCCGATCTGATTCGCCATAATCAAATACATATTGGCGACATCCGTATAAATATCAATATCAGGTATGCCCGTAAAGCCCACGCCGAATATCGGATAGCGGTTAATCAAGCGGAGGGAGTCTGTCCATTCGCCGATACGCATCTGTGTCGCTAAGTCCTGTGCGGTAAACGCCTGGATGAAGCGATCTAAATAAAACTGCGCTTGGGGCAATAGCAGCAGCAACAGCCCGGCGACGATCAAAATGGGGATGAAGCGGCGATAGCGCATCACGGCGATGACCCCTAACCCGACGGCTAAGGCCAGTGCCGATGCCCGCGAAAACGTGATGACCAATGCTGCCGCGATCAAAACCAGCACGGCGAAGGTCAGCCAACGGTAACGTAACACAGGCTTACGGGCGAAGACCTGCGGCGCGATAATCACGGCGGCAATTGCCAACATCCCGCCGAGCGAGTTCGGGCCGATCCAGGTGCCGATGGCGCGTTCGCCCAATGCCGGGTTGGATTCAATGTATTGGATGTTCCCGCCTACTGGATAGCCAAAGCGCCCTAAACGGCTCAGGATGAGATCTGCGGTGGTATCCGGCAGCAACCAGAGGCCAATGGCAATCACGGATTGCATCACCGCGCCGATGAGCACGACCACGACCAAACGCCGCAACACTTTAGGGTCACGTAGGAGATCGACCAGCACGAAGACCAGCCCGACAGCGAGCAAAGTCTCCGCGAATTGCCGTGCAATCGTCAAAGTAACCGGGGCATGGCGCAAGCCTAGCGCAAAGGTCGCCAACAGCCATATGAAGTAAATGGCGACCAAAACATGCACCGGCGTGAGCTTAATATCGATGCGGTGACGGTGCATCCACTGCACGATATAAATGAGCAAAAATGCGCCGATGCTGGCATCTAATAGAGTGGGCGTAAAGCCGATGTCAAACGGGATGGTGCCAAAGGGCAAGATCATCATGATTAACACGGTGCCATAGAGCGCGGCTTGTACATTGGTGATGATATAGAGACCGATGATCGCGCCGATTACGCCGCCGATGACGATTTCCGGCTCCATGATGGCGACAGCGATGCCTAATGCGCCGCCTAACGTGCCGCCGATGATGCCGAGCAAAAGCGCCACCCACCGCCGATCCAGACGGGCGAACAGGCGTTGATAAATAGGAGGGGTATCCGTGTTATAACGTGTCGTCATATGGTGCTATCCTATGCTACAGCCGCCGTCAGGAAGACGAGCAATAAGCCTACGGCGATCAACCCCACGCCGATGCTGCGATTGGTGCTTTCCCAATACTCTGGCATGGCAGATGGGGCGTAATTGTCCACAAATTTCTTGATCCGCCAGGTGGTCTCCACGTTGAATAAGATCAGCGTGCCGCCGATGATGGATAACCCGCTTAAACACATCAGGACGATTGCCATTATGCCACCTCTTTCTTACGCCGGATCAAGCTCATGCCGCCGAGTATACCTAATACCACCCATGTGACCAGACTCAGCATTAATCCCAATGTAACGCTCATAGGTTGATAGCTTAGGGTGATGCTGTTCGTCCCGGCGGGTAGCGGAATGGCGATGGTTGCGCCGTATGCGCGGTAGGGTGTGATCGTTTCGTCGTTGACTTTGACTTGCCAACCGGGATAATGCACGAGGGACACGGTGAGCAAGGCTGGCTCTGCGTTGGTCGTCGTGATGAAAATGTCTTCCGGTTCCGCTTTGATGATGGTCACGGTGTCGTTCTCGCTTGGTGCGCCAACGGTGAGGGGATCATCCGTTAGGATGGCCGTCTCGCGGGCGTTGAAGTTTGGGTCTGCGAGTAGCGCACGGGCGAAGGCATCGCTATCAATGACTTCATAATCATAGACGAGATGGGCGAACGGGCGCGGATTGTCCAGTTGATGCAGATAAACGGGCGCTCCGGCGAATGTGTCTTCTACGATGACGGTTGAGTCAACCGCGAGGGCTTGTGCTTCGCTGAAGACGTACTTCACGGCGAAGACCTCCCAGGCGACGGGTGCGGGTGATTCGCGTTGAATGATGGCGTGGGCGCTATCCAAAAACAGCGGGCTAATACCGCGAATATCACGCAGGCCGTATAAGCTGCCGGTATTGCCCCCCGGCGGGATGCCGATGTACCCCTGCACGATGCCGCCATCCACCCGGAAGCCGGGTTCGTTATCCGCTTGGACGGCTTGCACCAAGGGCGACGGTTGCATCACGGCGCGTTCGCTGGCGGGGATGGGTTCAATCACGTTGTTTTCAATGTTGACGGTCAGCAGTTCAAAGGCGATGAGCGCGATTAACACGGCCATCACACCAGGCTTAAAGGCTGTGCTTAGTTGCCAAATGCAAAACAGTGCAAGCCCGGTCATGGCAGCGGTTAAAAACGCTTGATCCAAGACGAAATTGTAATTCTCTGGATTGCCAAACCACAGCATGTAAATAATCGCGGCGATAAGTGCGGTCAAGGCGGCGTAGACCGCCCAGCCCCAACGATAGACGCGATCCGGTACGTTAACCATTGTTATCACGCCAAACCCGACCAAAATCGTCGCGCTGTTGGCGATCAAAAAGGCGGCGCGTTCCTGCCCCCGGAAGAAGCTCATGCCGGGGATGACGTTATACAAGGCATGGAAGGCGGCACTATTCGCGCCGAAGCTCAACGCTAGCCCAACGACGATC